>DAIOWL010000151.1:4775-10765 GCA_036758545.1 Streptosporangiaceae bacterium
CCATATTCGCGAGCAATGGACTGCTGCATATGGTGCACCTGGGTGAGAGCTCCAACGACATCTGGCACTCCACGTTCGACGGGAACAACTGGTCGCGCAACGTCCGGATTCCCGGTCAGCAGAGCTGGGCTTCGCCAGCCCTGACCCACTACGGGACACGGCTGCATATGGTGCACCTGGGTGAGAACTCCACCGACATCTGGCACTCCACATCTGACGGAGGAAGCTAGTTGAGCCGTAAATGCCGTCCTGTGAGTCTTGCCATGGCATGACTGGGAGCCTGCTGCCGCACGCGGCTTAGATCCGCTGATGACCTGGGCTCAACGGATCACTTCAAGGGACCATTTGACAGTCCAGCTAACCCCAGAGGGTACGCAAGGTCCCTTTGCTGGGTCGATTGTCGCTGCAAGCGCGGGCCGGGTACAGCAGCGGAGCCCAGAGCGTCGCTGAGCCGCTTGAGCGCGGCGAGTGGCGCCTCATCGGGGACCATCGTGTACAGCTCCATCGTGATGGCGATCTTGCTGTGCCGCAGAATCCGCATCGCCACAGGTCTAGGCCAAAGGCAAGGCTCGGGGATGCGCACGGCGAACCTTCGTGACGAGTCCGCGCTTGTTTCGCGTCAGGCGTTTGCGTAACGTATGCAACGCCTGGTGGGGCAGGAGAGCCTTGTGTGAGCGCGTATCACGCGTCCGTGGCGGCCGGGGAATCGGGGCCGCTGATTGTGCTGACTGGCGAGCTTGACGTCACTACCGACGCAGAGCTGAGCGAGCTGGTTACCAGCCAGCTCACTGAGCAGACGCTGCATCTGACTATCGACGTCAGCGGGCTGGACTTCGCAGATACGTCGGCCATCCGGGTGTTCGTGCTTGCCGCCAAGACGTTGCGGGAGCGCGGCGGTGACCTGGTGTTGCTGCGCCCGCAGCGCGCGCTGGCCAGGGTGCTGGAGATCCTAGGCGCAGGTGAGGTGATCACGATCCGGACAGGACCCGATACCACACTTTGATGTCAACCCGATCTTGACGGCGTTTCAGCTGTACAGCGGCTAGGTACAGAATCCCCGTGCGTGCTACGGCCGTCTTGAGCAGTCTCTCACACACGTGACAAGCTGCACCGTTTGACCGCGAGCACGGGATGGGAGCACGCGCCACCGCCCGGTCTCGGCAGCTAGCCATCGCCGCCGACGTCGAACTCCGCCGCCGTCATCCGGACCTGATCCCTCAGCAGAGAAACTAAGAGAGCACCCGGAGCCGTGACCTCAACGGACAGCAGCAGGCCCTCCGCGCCAACCCGGCATCTAACCTGCGGCCGCCGATTCTGCGGCCGCCCGCGCCGCAGATCACCCCACCGGCGGAGATCCTTCAGCGCGCTGCCGAACGCGACATCGAACCCGAGGCCGGAGGCTAGTCACTGTCCACCGCGCCGCGGCGAGTGGCGAGCCAGCAGAACCCGCACTGTCAGCTTGGGAAGCTGTACTGTCCGGGCTGTTATGTGGTCTGACCTGCGGGGCAGGGTGTCCGCGAGTGACCGTGAGAGACCCCTCTTCACCGGGGTTAATGACCCGCTAGATTTATGGTGGTGCCCGCCAGAAGGCCCTAGTGGAGAACTAGGCAAGAGCCAAGGTAGCGAAATCCTCCGAGAGGAAGCCCCGGCACCTATCGGACAGGACGAGGCAATCTGATCGGACCGTTGCCGCAGTACGCTTGCTATATGCTTCGCCATTTCGGGGGTCCGGCACCGGCTGAGTACCTGTCGTCCCACCCTGCCGAGTATGTCGTCGCCGTGAGGCTACCGCTCAGGCCAGTCGACATGCCCCGGCGCCCTGATGGCTCGGTGGACATCGAAGCCTTCCCCGAGCGCATCTTCGGCCCCGGGCATGTAAAGCGCCACCCGGACGGGTCCACCGAGTACATCGATATCCCAGAATCGAAGCTCCGTGAGCTTGATCAGCGAGTCCTGCACCGGGCCACATGTGGCACGCTCGAGGACCACGACGATCAGTACCAGATGATCTGCGGCACGCGAGACGAACTTGAGCAGATCATGGAGGAACACGACAAGCTCTGCCCGGCTTGCCTGTAACACGCTGACCACCAAAGGCTGACCACAACAGGACCCGACGCGGGCCGGTCCCAGAGGATGCGGCTACTGTGCACCGTGCTGGCCGACCGGTCGGAGTCCTGGCTGTGTCCCAGGTCGAGCGAGGCAAACGTAGCGTCGACAGTAGCGAGAGGACGATGGCCATCTCTCGCAGGAATGACGGAAGAACGCCACCCGGTCCGAGCTGTCATGTGGCATCGGAAGTGAGCCACCGGCAGGGCTAAACTTTGACCATCAGCTGAGGCGACCGCGAGCAGGGCGGCTGGGGGGACGCGCGGGCATCAGGTGAATTCCGCGCGGTACTGGTGGAGGAACTCGGCCAGCGGGCGCGGGGGGCGGCCAGTGATCTGGGCGAAGGTGCCGGTCGTGTAGTCGTTCTCGCCGGCCAGGATCGCCCACTCGCGCGTGATGAGCAACTCAGCCGTCCCGACCGGTATCCCGGCGCCGGTGAGGCGGTCGAGGAACTGCCGCTCGGCTGCGACCTTGAAGGTGACAGGCTCGCCGAGTTCGGCCGAGAGCAACTCGAGCGCCTCTGGCCACGACAGGAGGACCGGTCCGGTCAGGTCGTGGTGCGCGCCCCACAGCGCAGGGTCGGTGAGCACGCGCAGCCCGGCCTCGGCTACGTCGCGGTGGTCGATCAGGGCCATCCGGCCGCTGTCGGCCAGGCCGGTCCAGGTGTGCGAGGCGCGCACCTCGCGCGCCGCGGCGACCAGCGACGCCGAGAAGATCGCGGGGCGGATCGTCGAGTACGGCACGGCGGTCGAGGCGGCGAACCGGTCGATGCTGTCGTGGGCTCGCTGGTTGATCCCCAGGGAGTCCGCCGAGGCGTTGAGCACCGACAGGCGGGTGACCTGCTCGATCGAGGAGATCCCGGCGGCAGCGCTGATCGCGATCCGCTGCAGGACGCCCTCGATCCCGACCGATCCCATCGCGATGAACACCGTGCGGATCCCGGCCAGTGCCCCGGTCAGGTCGCGCGGGTCGTCCAGGCGGGTGGGACGGATGCGCAGCCCGCCTGGTTCGCCGAAGGCGCCGCGGGCCTTGCCGGGGTCGCGAACCAACGCGGCGACCGCATCGCCGCGCGCGAGCAGACCGCGGACGATCTCGCTGCCGATGCGGCCGGTGGCGCCGATCACTGCGGTGCTCATCGTGTCTCCTCCCAGTAGCGCCAGGTCAGTCTCGGGACGTGCGCAGCACCATGATGGCGCACGTCAGGCCGACCTGGTCTTGGCGTGTCGGGACGCTTCACCGCCGACGGGTCACTGACCCGCCCGGAGAGCGGATCCTCGACGGCACCTGGACCCCCGCCAGCCGTAACGGCAAACCCGTTACCTCCACCGTGACGTGGCACAATCAAGAGGACAGCTGTCAATCCGGGGTGACCGCATGTGGAGCAGCATGGCCTGCCTTGTCGGCAGACATCACTGGTCTGACTGGGAGATTCAGGACCAACAGCGACCCAGCGAGCAAGTCAGAACCTGCGCCCACTGCTTCCACGCGCAGAAATCAGGTCACAGCGCAGGGGGCAAGGTGGCCTGCCTTGTGGGAGTGCATGACTGGTCTGACTTGAAGGTTCAGGACCTGCAACGAGCTAGCGAGCAAGTCAGAACCTGCGCTCGCTGCCCGCGTACGAAGAACAACACGGCGGTGGTTCCCCTGAGAAGCCTGTTCTGGTTAGGTGCCTGGATTGTCAGGTACCTGGTGACGCCGATGAACACGGGCGTGTTCACAGGCCGACTGTCCTAGCCGCTCACCAAATTGGGGGAGGACCGCGATGAGCGACAATACCGAGACTGCGATCCTGGCCGGGGGCTGTTTCTGGCCCGCACAGGAACTGCTGCGGAACCGCGATGGAGTCATCTCTACCCGCGTCGGCTACACCGGCGGAGAGAATGACAACCCGACCACCGACAACCATCCGGGTCATGCCGAGGCGGTCGAAGTCACCTTCGATCCCGCGCGGACCTCCTACCGGGCCATCCTCGAGTTCTACTTCCAGATCCACCGGCCCGACCTCGGTGAGGGGCTGGTCGGTTCCGACTACCGTTCCGAGATCTTCTATACGAGCGACGAGCAGCGCCAGGTCGCCGAGGACACGATCGCCGACGCCGACGCCTCAGGCCTGTGGCACAGCAAGGTCGTGACCAAGATCAGCGAGGCCGGGCCCTTCTGGGAAGCCGGGGCCGAAGACCAGAACTACCTCCAGTACTACCCCGACGGGAAGAATCAGTTCAGTCCGTAGCCGTCCGCTGCGGGATAGCCGCCTGGACCAGGAGTAGCCGCGCGGGGTCATCCCGCGATGCTCTGCCGGCGGACAAGGTGTCCGGTCACATGTGGACCCGCGGGAACGAGCCGGCCGGGACACAGACCGGGAGCAGATCTGACCCGGGTCCACGTCTGGGACGCGGACCCGGGGCTCTCATGTTCCGTCGCCGGGCCAGGTAATTCGTGCCGGGGCAGTGCGCAGCGGTCCTCGTCGTTAGCGCAGCTGCCGTCGGGGTTGCGGGGCAACAGCCCTTCCGGGCTGACCGTGCCGGTGAAGGTGCCGCTCGCATGGGCGAACAACCCGGTGCCGCCCTCGATGTGCGCGTTTTGCTGGGTCGACGCGTGGAACAGGCAGGTGCGCGGGTCGACGGTGAACGTGGCGCCCGAGCTCGTGCTGACGAGGTGCATGGTGCCCACGGGGTAGACCAGGTCGGCCCGGAAAATGTTGGCTGCATCGCCAGCCTTAGAGGGACGCCGACGATCTGGCCGACGCCGCGGAACACCCCGTGGCGACCGCCACGCTGAAGACCGGCGTGCGGGTCCCCGACACGCCGGAGGCCACGATAATGCCCTTGACGCTCTCGCTGCCGCTGGTCGAAGCGGCCGCGGGCAAGGCTGTCGTCGCGAGGCTGGCCAGCGCGATCCCCGCAGCCAGCAGCGCCCCCTGTGACCTGGTCCAGTCCGGGGTGCACCCTGGCACGCCTGGCCGGGAACCCTGGCATGCCTGGTCTGGAGCCCTGGCCTGAGCCGGGCAACCACGTGACGTGGACGGGCATCGGCGCCTTGTTCGGCCAGAACCCTCCGATCCAGACCGGTACCACGGGCAGTCTCGGTCGCAGGATGGACAGGTGTGCGTTGGCGCCGAGGCTCCTACGATCGTGAGAAAACGTCCACGTCGAGTTCATTCTGGTCTAGCGAGATATTCACTAGCCCGACCACGCCACTGACTGGAGCAGCCGTGACCGAGGCTATGAAGCCTGTCGAACTGACCGTCGTGGACACGCGCCGACGGTTTAGTGGCAAATGAGGTACATCGCTGTCGATCGTCGCGGGCCTTATCTGTGGGTTACCTTCAGCCGGCCGGACAAGCTGAACGTGCTGCATGCCGAAGACCTGCCCGGACTCAGGGACATTGTGGTGAATCTCGGTCCAGGCGTCACGGGTCTCGTCTTCACGGGCGCCGGACCGGCGGCGTTCAGCGCGGGGATGAACATCGAGACGTTCGTCGGGATGGACCAGGCCGGAGCGAAGGCTTTCATCGGCCAGCTCGCCGGGATCATGCGGGCCATCCGGCAGGCGCCGGTCGTCACTGTCGCCGCGGTCAGCGGATACTGCCTGGGCGGAGCATTCGAACTGGCCCTGGCCTGCGACCTCCGCGTGGTCACCACCACGGCGGCCTTCGGGCTGCCCGAGATCAAGGTCGGCGTGCCGTCCGTCATCGACGCGGCCCTGCTGCCCGGCTTCGTCGGCCTGAGCAAGGCACGCGAGATGGTCCTGACCGGTGACACCTACCGGCTCGACCAGTTGCCGCCGCACAGCATCGCCAACGTCATCACCGAGCCAGGCCACCTCGCCGAAGCCACCGAGCGCCTGCTCGAGCGCACCGCGACGCACACCCGCACGGTCAC
>DAIOWL010000152.1:0-8159 GCA_036758545.1 Streptosporangiaceae bacterium
CGATGGTGTGCGAGATCGTCGGCTCGGCCACCTGGATCGGCTGGAACCGGCGCTCCAGCGCCGCGTCCTTCTCCAGGTGCTTGCGGTACTCATCCAGCGTGGTCGCGCCGATCGTCTGCAGCTCGCCGCGGGCCAGCATCGGCTTGAGTATCGAGGCGGCGTCGATCGCGCCCTCGGCCGCGCCAGCGCCGACCAGCGTGTGCAGTTCGTCGATGAACAAGATGATGTCCCCGCGTGTCCTGATCTCCTTGAGGACCTTCTTCAGCCGTTCCTCGAAGTCGCCCCGGTACCTCGAGCCGGCCACCAGCGCGCTCAGGTCGAGGGTGTAGAGCTGCTTGTCCTTGATGGTCTCCGGCACCTCGCCCTTGACGATCTTCTGGGCCAGGCCCTCCACGACAGCCGTCTTGCCGACGCCGGGCTCGCCCACCAGCACGGGGTTGTTCTTGGTGCGCCGGGACAGCACCTGCATGACCCGCTCGATTTCCTTCTCCCGGCCGATCACGGGGTCGAGCTTGCCCTCGCGCGCGGCGGCGGTCAGGTTGCGGCCGAACTGGTCGAGTATGAGCGAAGTGGAGGGCGCCGTCTCGGGCGGCGCGCCTGCCGCGGCTGGCTCCTTGCCCTGGGAGCCGGCCAGCAGCTGGATCACCTGCTGGCGGACCCTGGTCAGGTCAGCGCCCAGCTTGACGAGCACCTGGGCGGCGACGCCCTCGCCCTCGCGGATCAGGCCGAGCAGGATGTGCTCGGTGCCGATGTAGTTGTGACCGAGCTGCAGGGCCTCCCGCAGCGACAGCTCAAGGACCTTCGTGGCCCGCGGAGTGAAGGGGATGTGCCCGGAGGGTGCCTGCTGGCCCTGGCCGGTGATCTCCCCGGCGTGCTGGCGGACCGCCTCCAGGCTGATGCCCAGCGACTCCAGGGCCTTGGCGGCGACGCCCTCGCCCTCGCCGATCAGGCCGAGCAGGAGGTGCTCGGTGCCGATGTAGTTGTGGTGGAGCATCCTGGCCTCTTCCTGAGCCAGGACCACAACCCGCCGCGCCCGGTCGGTGAACCTCTCGAACATCTCGTCGCCCCCTCACCGAGCGGCCGGCGAGGCAACCGAAGTCTTGCTCGTCCCTTCGCATGCTAGCCCGCGCGCCGGGCGACGTCGCGCACGCGGATGGCGGACCAGTACAACGTTCCCCGAGGGCAGGGCGTTCACCCCGTCCGGCCTGGGGTAACGGGGCACCGTGCCCAGCTACGCCGGGAGCGAACGCGCACGGCGTGCCGCGCACTGCGATCACATCAGCCAACGGCGCGCCGTCACGGCCCGCGGGCCGCGTCCAGCCTTGCCGCTTCGATCTGCTCCCGTCTTGCACACCTATCACCGCTCGGCAAAGGACACGTCGTTCGGGCTGGGGCGTCCCGTGCGGCGCGGATTAGGCCCACTTCCCGGTGACCAGGCCGCGGTGCCACCGCAGGACGGTGCCCGGCGTGACCAGCCGGTGCGCCCGCAGCCTTCCCGGCAGGAGCCTGATCAGCGCGGCCAGCACCGCGCGGTGGGCCCAGTCCCACCGGACCCCGGCTAGGCGCAGCACCGCGACCTCGTGCCGCAGCACGAGCATTTCCGCATCCTTGAACGCCGGCGAATGACCCAGCAGGACAAGCCAGCCAGCAAGCCGCACGAAGATCAGATAGAGCAGACGCAACGACACGGCCGGTCATCATGCCCAGCAGCCACGCCGCACCTATCGCGCCAGGTCACAGCCATAGGCCGACTTCTGGCACCCCACATGCTGCGAGGTAGAGCTCGTCGGGCTGCTTACGCTCGGCAGGGGTGATCCTGATCCCGTTCGCCTCGAGCGGCGCGAGCTTGCCGGGGTCCATGTCGACCAGGGCAGAGAATATCGCCTGGACGACCTCGGGCCGGATTCCGGACTCATCGCCGGGCGGTCCGGCGCTGTGCTCTGGCATGGGCGAAGGCTACGGGGCGCAGATATGACCGGGCGATGGTTCTGCCTAATGGCGCGGCCCGGTTCGGGACCTGGGCGGCTGAGCTTGGTACCGGCTGCGACGACCCATGCCTGGTTGTCGATATCCCTTGCCCCCACCGCGGTGACAGCGGCGAGCGCGAGCGTGGCGTGCACCTGGGCTATGCCCAGCACGCGAGCGGCGTCGTCCTCGTCCCGGGCATGCCCGGCGTCCTCCAGGAGCTCCTCAGCTGCGATGTAGTGTTCCGGCCCGGTCATCAGGTCACCAGTTGTCTCGGCGTGTCCGCGGTTCGTGAGTTCGTGTCTCTACCGTTGGCGGTGTGCGCCGTGACCGCCGCGGAGTCAGAGAGGAGCGGGGCCGGCGCGCCGCCGGTTCTGCGGCGCTGGCGGCACCACCTTCCCGGCAAGAGCGCGGGCGGCCGGGATCACGACCAGCGCCCCGTCAGAGGTGCGGACCGCGAAGGAAGCCGGGTCGTTCGCCTCGAGAATGCCCAGGACGTCGGCGATCTGTTCGCCGTCACCCGGGCTGGGCCGGCACCAGCGGATCACGACCCGCTGGCCGACATCGGCGGGTGTGAGGCGGACGTCGAGCCGGTAGCGCACGCCGGTCACCTCTTCCCAGGCGGGCGGCTCGCCGCAGGTGCCAGGCCCGGGCCCGGGAGCTTGGATCGTTGCCGGACTGGGCGCGGCAGCGGTCTCGGGCAGCAGGTTACGCGGGCCGGCGGGCATGCGCTCCTCCGGTAGCCCCGGTAGCTGGCCGCCCTCAGTGGCTGAGTTCCCGTGCGTGCCGTTCACATTACACTCGCACCCAAAAACTAGCAACTTATTTCCGGAATTTGACGGCATGTTCATGGCGGCAAAGTGGACCTTCCTGACCAGCCACGCGCCGGCCAGAGTACGGATCGCGCTCCCTCGGCGAGGGGCTGACCAGTGCCCACGCCCGTTCCCGCCCAGCCTGCTCCAGCCGCCACGCGGCCCGGCAGACCCGCGCCAGCACCCCGCCGTTCCCGCCAGGCCGTCTCGATCTGCTCGCTGACCGTCACCCGCCCATCGTGCCAGCCGCGTTCAGGAGACTGGACGCAGTAGCGGTGCTGACGGGTCCGTCGTTACCGGTACCCCTAGTCGGCCGGGGGCGCAGCGCGGGCGGCCATTACCAGGAGGGCGCCAGCCGATGGGAACGCGCCCTGGTGTGCAGGACCCCTCGCTCAACCGCTACCGGCGCCTCTCCGGTACCAGCACCTGCTGGAGGGCATCGAAGTCCTCAACGCACTTGCCCGCGCCGAGCATGACCGACTCCAGCGGGTTTTCGGCCAGATGGATCGGCATCCCTGTCTCTTCGCTCAGCCGCTCATCGAGGCCGCGCAACAGAGCACCACCGCCGGTGAGCGCGATACCGCGGTCCATGATGTCGCCGGCAAGTTCGGGCGGGCACTTGTCGAGCGTGGTCTCGACGGTGCCGACGGGTCCCTGGATCGCGTGCCGAACCTCCTCGGTTCAAATCACGATAGTCTTCGGCAAGCCCCTGACCAGGTCGCGGCCGCGGATCTCGGCGTGCGGTTCATCTGGCGACGGGTAGGCCGACCCGACCGCCATCTTGATCTCCTCGGCGGTCCGTTCGCCCAGCATGAGCGAGTACTCCTTCTTGGCGAAGACGATGATCGCCTGGTCCATTTCGTCACCGCCGACCCGGATGGACTGGGAGGTCACGATGCCGCCGAGCGAGATCACCGCCACTTCAGTGGTCCCGCCGCCCACGTCCACAACCATGTTGCCGGTCGGCTCGTACACCGGCAGCCCGGCGCCGATCGCGGCCGCCATCGGCTCTTCGATGATGTAAACGCGGCGGGCACCCGCCTGGTGCCCGGCTTCCTTCACCGCGCTTTGCTCCACGCCAGGAATCCCGCTGGGCACAGCCACCACCAGCCGCGGCTTGGCAAGGTGCCGGCGCCGGTGCACCTTCTGGATGAAGTAGCGCAGCATCCGCTCAGTGACATCGAAGTCGGCGATGACACCGTCCTTCAGCGGCCGGATCGCCACAATGTTCCCCGGCGTCCGGCCGATCATCCGTTTCGCTTGGACACCGACCGCAACGATCTTGCCGGTATCCGTATTGAGTGCCACCACCGACGGTTCATTCAGCGCGATCCCCCGGCCACGCACATACACCAGCGTGTTCGCAGTACCGAGGTCGACCGCCATGTCACGGCCGAGGAACGCCAACATGTTCCCCATGAGAAACGAGCCTTCTAGATCCGGGACGTGGTGGGCCTGTACCTGGCCCCGCCGGCGAACGCGGCGGTCTTCAGCATGGACGAAAAACCGCAGATCCAGGCCCTGGAACGGACTACCCCGGTGCTGCCGATGATGCCCGGGGTGCCCGAGCGGCGCAGCTCCGGCTTTTCCAGCGGGAGGCCGTGCGAGGTACCCGGCACGATCGCGAACTGATCATCGGGCAGCGTCGTGCGCATCGCCTCATGATGCTCGATCGCCGCTAGGTCGTCACCCCCACATGATCAGTATTGGCGCTGTGATTGGCCGCGAGGCTGGCAGCAGGTCCGGACACTCGTCGGCATGGGCCCAGCGCGCTTGTCCGCAGATGGTGATGGTCGATGCGGTCATGCGGCGTGGGAAACTTGGCAACCACCCAGAACAGCCAACTCTGCGCGCGCCTCGAGCATGTCGTTATGCAGCCACGGTCGTGCATAACGGCGGGTCCGCGCGCGGTTATCAGCGCATCCTGGTGGCGTTGGTCGCTGAGCATTCCGGTTGCGACCCAATCGGATGGTTAGCCGAACCGTATATTTATACATCACCGAGTTTGGGACGAACGACCTCAACTGCATGTTATGAGGTACGCCCAGAGTCTTGGCTTAGTGGCTGCCGGGGTCGGTGCTCTCCCCTCAATCGGGGAAGGCCTGGCGGAGTCGCACCGCGATCAGTGTTTCTACCAGCGGCACCGGAAGCGGCTCGCCGGTGCTGAACCGCAACGCGCCTGATGAGACGGAGTAGCCCCTGAGCTCATCTTTGAGCTCGGGGAAGACCGAGCCGCTGTGCGGCAGATAGCTGAGATGGTTCTTGAATGCGGCGAACCCGGCGATCGTCTTTCCCTGCACCTTGAACGCGGGGACGCCGTAGGAGATCCCCTGCTCGGCCTCCGGGACGATATTCACGATCGTCTGCCGCAGCCTGGCCAGCGTGGTGCGCTTCGGTTCTTCCAGCGCATCCAGGTACTGGTCGATCTCCCGGGCGGGCACGGCCCCGTTCTGGCGGCCGCGCAGCCTCACCACAAGCGAGCCCGGCCGTGGGTACCCGGTTCTGCACTTGATCCAGTACACGCTAGCCGCCAGGTGCGTTTTGATCAGCTTCACGTGACCGCGAGTCGCTGCAAGGTCAGGGCATGATGACCTTCAGCCGGCGGGCCGGCCCGTAACAAGGACCGCTGTAGCACCTGATCTGCAGCGGTCGCTTTTCCCTCGGTGGTCTGCGGCAGGCCACCCCTGTGCCGGTTCAAAGTCCGTAACCTGCGCGTTAGCTACTAACGCCTCAAAGGCCTGCGACGGCGGATCTCGGTGCCGGACGGGACGGCGGCTACGGCGTTGATATCAAAGCAACGGCCCGAACGAGATAGGCGATGAGCCTTATGGCAACCGAAGAGCGGGCCTGGGTGGAAGGTGTTACCGCTTCATGACCTCCACCTGATCTCCATGCCGGTTACATCACCCCTGCACATGGGCGCTGTCCGCTGATGGACGGGAGTCAGGTGCGCCAGGGACAGTGCGTGCGGAGCATTTGGGTTTCGCCGGCACGTCACCTCCGAAGGAGGGCGCACCATGGACGGCCCGCCACCACGCAGGATTGACCGCCCGCGATCCGGGCGGCGTGCATGCTGGGGGCGCCCCGCCCCGCCCCGTCCGCCACGCCGACGGATGCGTGCCCGTTTACATCCCGCCCTGCCGAGTCCGGCGCTACGGCCGGAATGCGCGCGTAATTATCCGCGCCGGATCACAGAGCCTGCGACCGGAAGGAACAGTCATGAGCGATACACCCCAGGAAACGCGGGAGCCGCCGCATCCGACGCCAGCGGCTACCCAACCGGGCCAGCCAGCGCGTCCTCTGGCGATGCCCGGCCCGCCGCCGTCGTCCGCTGCCGCGCGAGTCCGCCTGGCGGCGCAGCGCCGGGGCGAGTCCGACTACATCTTCAGCTACTGGTCGGCGCTGGGCTGGACCATACTCACCTTCGGATTTTACGGGCTTTACGTCTTTTACCAGCTCGTCCGCAGGATGCGTGACCACAACGCACGCCGGCTCGAACTGCTCGATGCGGCGGCCACCTTCGCCTGGGAGCAGGCCGGACGGCAAGGCCGTGACAAGGAACTGGCGCCGGCCTTCCAGCGGGCCGCCGGTCACCTGGCCGTGCTGCGCCGGATGACCAGTGATTTCCGTGAGCCGGTCATCTGGCTGGTGCTTGCCATCGTAGTCAGCGGCATCACCCAGATCGTCGCGTTCGTGCTGCTCGACCAGGACCTGATCAAGCACGACCAAGCCGAAGCTGGCGCCGAGTACGAGCTGTCGGTGATCTACGGCCAGCTCGGACAGCAGCTGGCCTCTCCCGATCCGAACCGGGTGAAGCGGCCGGACAATTACCCCGGCCGTATCCTGGCCGCGATCTTCTCGCTCGGCATCTACATGTTCTGGTGGTACTACAACCAGATGGAGGAGCCGAACAGGCACTTCGCCGGCAACTGGGCTCAAGAGGACGAGCTGGTAAAGGCCGTGGATGCGCTCAGCTAGATCCGCGGCTCACCGAGGCAGCTCAGCCGGGCGGGACACGGCCAGCTGATGCGGATCGGCCGGGCGCAGGCCAGGCACGCCCCGCAACGGAAGACCGGTGACCGCCAGATCAGCTACTGAGCTGGTGTGACCGGAGGACCGCGGGTTCAGCAACACTGTGCTGACCGGAACGGCCGAACGCCCTGGCCTGTGTTTACCCGCGAGTCCATGACAGTTCCCGGCCCATTGCCCGACTCCGCCCGGTTCAAGGTAGCCGTTGAGATCCAACAGGCCCGTGACAGCAATCCAGAACGAAAGCACGACGACCGCGCTCATCGTGACATCGGCGGCTGCCCGGCCGCCGCAGCAATCCGGTCGCGCACCAGGATGACCCGATCTGGGCGGCACCCTGGGGCCGGAGAGCGAGACGGCACCGGCGAACCGAACGGCGGTCGGCGCATGGTTACCAGAGGGACCTTCGCGTGGCCGGCATTCAAGCAGACTCTCGACCGATCACGCATGCGGTCGCCCAGGCTGCATATTTCAGCCTGTCGCACAAAGTCCTGGTAGAGGAGGATCGGGGACGGTGCGGGGTGATGGTTGTGGGCGGTGCAGGCGAGCAGCCATTCGCTGTCGCAGGCGGTGAGCCCTCGCCGGAAGGTAAGGACTGCGCCGGGTTCGCCGCGCTCCGCGGCGCAGATAGAAACTGGGGCATCGCCGGTCGGCGACGTCACCGCCCGGCGGTATCCAGGCATGCGCGTGTATCAGGGTGGCGCCGGGTCTAGCTAACGCTTCCGCGGCGCGGAGGGGAAGACTGCATCCGGGGCTGATGTGCTGGTCAGCGGCTGCTGCGGCTGCAGTGCTGATCGCTCTGCTGATGGCCGCTGACTGGGGAGACTGGTGGCCGCCGGCGTGAGGCCCTGGGAGCGGACGATGCGGAGACGGCCGTGATGACCATTGATCTTGGTCTCGTCCTGCTGGTCGGCGCCGTAGTGGTGCTCGCGGCGATCGTGGCGGCACGAGTGGCGCACGGAATCGGCCTGCCGGGACTGCTCCTCTTCCTGGGCCTGGGGCTGGCTCTGGGGGAGGCGGGCGTTGGTGTCCGGTTCGATGATGCCGCGCTGGCGGAGGCGCTGGGGCTCAGCGCGCTGGTGCTGATCTTGGCCGAGGGCGGGCTGACGACCAGCTGGGCACATGCCCGCGCCGCGGCTCCGGCGGCGCTGAGCCTGGCCACAGTCGGGGTGCTGGTGAGCGTGCTGGTGAGCGTGCCGGTGGTCGCGCTGACGACACGCTGACTGCTGGATCTGGACTGGCGGGAGGCGCTGCTGCTCGGCGCGGTGCTCGCGCCGACCGACGCCGCCGCGGTGTTCTCGGTGCTGCGCAAGCTGCCGCTGCCGCCGCGGCTGGCCGGCTCGCTGGAAGGGG
>DAIOWL010000152.1:8169-10757 GCA_036758545.1 Streptosporangiaceae bacterium
GACGCGATCGAGCGTCGACTGCGGCACACCATCGTCGAGCATTTTTTCAAGGCCCAGCGCCGGGATCACCTTCTCGATTCCGGCGACCGACATCTGCAATTCGCCGTCGAGCCGGCCCTCCGGCGTCAGCCCGAGCGTACCGGTGGCGACCGCGACCAGGTCGCCCGATCCGCCCTCCCGCCGCTGGCCGACCAGGTCGACTTCCTCCGGGCGCAGCGGGAGGAGCTCGCCGCGATGCGCCGGACCGTGCACCCGTTGGCCCGCCGGCTGGCGTCCCGGCTGGCCGGCACCCTGGAAGGGGAATCGGGGCTTAACGACCCGCCGGCGGTGCTCGCCGTGACCCTGCTCAGCGGCTTCGGCGCTCATCTGCCGTCGCCCGCCCTGATCGCCGGCGAGATCGCCTGGCAGCTGGCCGCCGGAGCCGCGATCGGCGTCCCGGCCGGAGCGGCCGGCGCGCTGGCCCTGCAGCGGGTTGCGCTGCCCGCCTCGGGCCTGTACCCGATCGCGATCCTGGCGCTCATCGTCGCGAGCTACGGGGCGGCGACGCTGGCCCGCGCCAGCGGGTTCCTCGCGGTGTACGTCTCCGCGCTGGTCCTGGGCAACGCCCGGCTCCCGCACGGGCCGGCCGTCCGCGGCTTCGCCGAAGGTGTCGCCTGGCTCGCCCAGATCGGCCTGTTCGTGATGCTCGGGCTGCTCGCCTCCCCGGCCCGGCTGCCCGCGCAGATCATCCCGGCCGTGGTCGCCGGGTCCGTGCTGGTGCTGGCGGCGCGGCCGGCCGCGGTGGCCGCCGCGACGCTGCCGCTGCGGCTGCCCTGGCGCCAGCAGGCGTTCTTGTCCTGGGCCGGGCTGCGCGGCGCGGTACCGATCGTGCTGGCCACGATCCCCATGAGCGCCCGGGTGCCGGGCGCTACCCGGCTGTTCGACATCGTGTTCATCATCGTGCTGATCAACACCGCGGCGCAGGGTCCGACGCTGCCGTGGGCGGGGCGGCGGCTCAAGGTGACCGCGCCGGCTGAGCCGCTGGATGTGGATGTGGAGGCGGCGCCGCTGGAGGCGCTGCACGCTGACCTGCTACAGGTGCAGATCCCGCCTGAGTCAGGGCTGCACGGGGTGGAGATCTTTCGAGCTGCGGCTGCCCGCCCCGGGCCAACATCGCCCTGATCGTCAGTGACGGCATGGGATTCGTCCCCTCGCCCACCACCATGCTGCGGACAGGTGACCGGCTGCTCATCGTCGCCTCCGCCGTAGCACGGGAGCAGACCGAACGCCGGCTGCGCGCGGTCAGCCGGGCCGGCAAACTCGCCGGATGGTTCGGCGAACACGGTCAGTTACCTAGTTGCGCGGCTATTCGGCGCGCCTTGGACACCTGTGCCGACACCCTTACTTTCATGACAACCTGACTTGGCTGTACCCAGCGAAACCCTGGTCAGATGGAGCTCCCGCTAGGACCGTTCCAGGTTCAGCTGCGGAGCGTCGTGTGTTTTGTTCGCTGGATGTGTCGGCTCTGGGTCGCGGCGTGACCGGCTCAGGCTGGCTGCGCTTCTCCCGTCACTTTGAGGTAGACCGCGGCGACCTGGCGTGCCAGCGCGGGCCAGGTGTACCGCTGCGCGGTCTGCCGGGCGGCAGCGGCCAGCCGGGCGGCGGTGCCAGGCTCGGTGAGAACGCGGGAGATGGCCGCGGCGAGGGCGGCGGCGTCGCCGGGCGGCACCAGCAGGCCGTTGACGTCATGGTCGACCAGGGCCGGTATCCCGCCAACCCGGCTGGCGATGACCGGCAGCCCCGCGGCCATGGCCTCGATCAGCACCGAGGGCAGCTCCTCGTACCGGGTGGCCAGGACCAGCAGGTCGATGTGCCGCAGCACCGCGGGGATCCGCGCGTGGGGCGCGAAGCCGGTGAACCGGACCGGGCCGGCCAGGCGCCGGGCCTGGGCTTCGGCGGCACGCCGGCCGGGACCGTCGCCCACGATGAGCAGGCAGGCCGGCCCGGTGAGGCGGCCGAACGCGCTGATCAGCGTGCCGACGTCCTTCTGCGGGGCGATCCGGCCGATGTAGCCGACCCGCGGCCGACCCAGGTCCGGGAACGGGTCGGGCGCGTCCGCGGCGAACAGGTCCGGGTCATAGCCGGGCGGGATCACCCGGATCCGGGTTTCCGGATTCCCTCGCCCGCCAGGCGGCCGGCGGCGGCCGGGGTGAGCGCGATCACCATGTCCGCGGCGGCCAGCGCCTGGCGTTCGGCCGGGCCGCCTGCCAGCCGCAGCCACGCCGTACGCGCCGAGGTGACCCGCATATTGTGCCGCACGCTGGCGTGCACGGTAATGACCAGCGGGCAGCGGTGCCGCCGCGCCGCCAGCCAGGCCAGCGGCAGCACCGCGATGTCCTCCCCGCAGTGCCCGTGCACCACGTCAACCGGGCCGCCGCCCAGTGCCAGCGGAGCGGCCAGCAGCGCCCACCCCTGCCCGGCCAGCCGGCTCGAACACCGAGCACAACCGCAGCACCCGCATCCCGTCCAGGATCACCGGGCCCCTGCCGCCGAGCTCAGGCAAACCGGTCACGCATTCACCGCTGTCCGCATGACCAGCCCCTTCCCAC
>DAIOWL010000153.1:0-324 GCA_036758545.1 Streptosporangiaceae bacterium
CGGATAGCCCGACGGTGCCGCCCGGCTCGCACCCGTCGACCGAGAGCGTCACCAGACCCGGCGGCGACGCAGCGCCGGGCGGCGTGCTGCTGGACCAGCGATTCGATGCGAACACGCTGTACCAGCTGCGGGCCGCGGTCCTCGCGCACGCCGTCCAGTCGGGGCTGCCGGAACACCGCGCCAGCGAGGTAATGCTGGCGGTTCACGAGCTGGCTGCCAACACCGTCCGGCATGGCGCAGGCGCAGGGCGGCTGCTCATCTGCGCCCCGCGCGGCGTGCTGCAGTGCCAGATCCTCGACGCGGGCGCCGCCCGCCGGATGGACC
>DAIOWL010000153.1:483-2811 GCA_036758545.1 Streptosporangiaceae bacterium
AAGGCGCTGACCTGGGAAGGCCTGAACAAGCTGTCTGTACAGCAGGTTCCCGACTCGAAGATAGAAACGAGCAGGACGCCATCGTCAAGGTCCTGCTCGGTACGACCTGCGGCTCCGACCTGCACCTGCTCGGCGGTTACATCCCGGCGATGCGGGCCGGGGACGTTATCGGCCCCGAGTTCCTTGGCGAGATCATCGAGACCGGCCCCGGCGTGCGCCGCCACAAGCGGGGCGACCACGTAGTCGTCTGCTCGTTCATCGGCTGCGGCCGTTGCTGGTACTGCACCCACGACCTGTGGTCGCTGTGCGACAACTCCAACACCAACTCTGGTCTGGCCCAGATGGCCTGGGGCTACGAGACCGGAGCGGTGTTCGGCTACTCGCACATGATGGGCGGGTTCGCCGGAAGCCATGCCGAGTATGTCCGGGTGCCCTTCGCTGACTACGGCGCGTTCACGGTGCCCGGCGGGGTGGACGATATCAGCGCGGTCTTCGCCTCGGACGCCGTGCCCACCGGCTGGATGGGCGCCGATCTCGGCGGCGTGCAGCCCGGTGACGTCGTGGCGGTCTGGGGCGCCGGCGGCGTCGGGCAGATGGCCGCCCGCGCCTCCGTGCTGCTCGGCGCGGAGGAGGTCATGGTCATCGATCGGATTCCGGAACGGCTCAGCTTCCGCCTCGGCGACCGCGAGCCTGCCCGCGACCATCGTAAACAGACGGTAGCGGGCGGTCAGGAAAAGTGCGGCCTCGTCGCGTTCGGCCTCAGTGAGCGGCAGACCCATCGCCACCTCGGCATCGCATCGGACACCGCGTCCCGGGCGCCGGCGGTGGCAGCGGTAACCGAGCTGGCCGCCGGTCACACGCACGCTGACGTCGGACCAGAAGTAAGGCAGCCAGTAGCCCACACGGGCGGCCAAGACCGCTGGCAGGCGCGCCGCGTCGAGCGAGAAGAACCAGATCCCGCTGCGGTCGTGCCTGTCACGCACGTACGTACGGACGTTGATTTCCCCGAACCTCGACAGCCACGGCGCGGCAGGCAGTCCCGGAGATCGGACCCCCTCCATGAGGAACGGGGTCAGCCCGACCCAGGCCACCCCGTCCGTCGTCTCGACGGTGAGGTCCGGCGGCAGCAGCCGCTGCACCACGGCAGGCTGGTAGCGCCAGTGCAGGAACGTTATCCAGTTCCAGTGGTGATACATCACTGGCCGCGCTACTCGCGGCGGCGGCGGAGCCTCCATCATGTGCTCCCGGTATGTCCCTGGGCCGTGGCGGCCAACGTCTCGGCGGGTACCGCTACCCGCCGCCGCGGCGGCTCATGGGCGATCGAGGCCGAGATGAAACCTGACATGAGAACGCTGACGCGCCATCCCCGACGCCTGGGCGGGCCTGCACGCGAGCGAGAGATCCGGTTACCGGCAAGGCACAGAGTCAACGTCCATCCGACGACCGTACGCGAGCGGCCGGCAACCCATGCCGTCCGGCCCGGCCTGTCCAGCCGCCAGATCGCCCGGCCTGGCGGAACCAGCGTCGATGCGGCACGTCACCGATATCGCCAGCCGGCGATCGTGCCGGGCCGTCAGCCACTGCTGGTTTCGCCGTCAGACGAGCGGGAAGGGGCGCGCTCCGCAGCGACAGGAGACATGGATGATAATGAACGACACAACAGGTAAGCCGCTCGCCGTGGTCACCGGCGCCTCGAGCGGAATCGGCCGCGAGCTGGCCGCCCGGTTCGCCGAGCACGGATACGACCTAGTGGTGGCGGCCGAGGACGAGCGCATCGAGTCCACGGCGGCATCGCTGGCCGGGCAGGCGGTCCAGGCGCTCCCCGTGCGGGCCGACCTAGCTGCGTTCGACGGCGTCGAGGAGCTGTGGCAGCGGATCCAGGGCACCGGGCGCGTCCCGGAGGCGGTGCCGATCAACGCCGGCGTCGGCGTAGCCGGGGACTTCACCCGGGACAACGACCTGTCGGACGAACTCAGGCTGATCGGGCTGAACATCACCGGCGCGGTTCACCTGGCCCGGCGCGTGCTGCCGGAAATGGTGGCGGCCGGCCGCGGGGGCGTCTTGTTCACCTCGTCGATCGCCGCGACCGCACCCGGCCCGTATCACGCGACCTACGCAGCATCCAAGGCGTTCCTGCTGTCGTTCGCCGAAGCCCTGCGGTACGAGCTGCGCGACACCGGCGTGACGATCACCGCGCTGATGCCCGGTCCCACCGACACCGAGTTCTTCGACCGGGCCGGCATGGAGGGTACCAAGCTGCGGGAGGACATCGCCAAGGACGATCCGGCGCAGGTGGCCCGGGAAGGCATCGAGGCCCTGATGGCCGGC
>DAIOWL010000153.1:2821-10723 GCA_036758545.1 Streptosporangiaceae bacterium
CAGATGCACGGCCAGCGCTACATTCCCATGCTGCTCGAGCGCATCGCTGCCGGCGACCGGGATGCAGGGAACCAAGTTGCGCGATCAGACCGCCAAGGACGATCCCGCCGAGGTGGCCCGGGAGGGCTTCGAGGCGCTGATGGCTGGCAAGGATCACGTCGTCGCCGGGTCGATGAAGAACAAGGCCCAGGTGGCGGCGGGCCGGATCATGCCCGAGACGGCGAAGGCCGCCACCCAGGCGCGCCAGACCGAGCCAGGCAGCGGCGGCTGATACCCGGCAAGGAGAACAGGGTGCCTGCTGAGCTGACATTCATCGGAACGGCCACGACCCTGCTGGAGATCGGGCCCTTCATGATCCTCACCGATCCGAACTTCCTGCACCGCGGAGAACGTGCCTGGCTGGGCTACGGGTTGTGGTCAAAACGGCTGACCGAGCCGGCCCTGACCCCGGCGCAACTGCCGCCGGTCGACCTAATCGTGCTGTCCCACTTGCACGGCGATCACTGGGACCGGCGATCTCGTCATGAGCTCAGCCACGATCTGCCGGTCGTGACCACCCCGCACGCCGCGCGCCGGCTGCGGAGCCGGCAGCGATTCGCCGCGGCGGTGGGTCTGCCCACCTGGCAGCAGCATTCGCTGGCCAAGGACGGATGCACGCTGAAGATCACCGCCGTACCGGCCGAGCACTCGGCCAGCCCGGTGATCAGGACGCTGCTGCCGCCGGTGATGGGTTCGGTCCTGGAGGCGGCAGATCAGGGCGGGCAGCTGATCCGGCGGATCTACGTCAGCGGTGACACCATGGTTTTCGGCGGCCTCGATGCCATTGCCGAGCGGCATGGCCCGGTGGACGCCGCCGTGGTGCATGTGGGCGGCACCACGCTTCCCGGCGGGTTCGTGGTTACGATGACCGGCGCCGATGCCGTCGAATGCCTGCGGCGGATCCGTCCCCGGATGGCCGTTCCCGTGCACTACGACGACTATGGCGTCTTCAAGTCAGGCCTGGAGGATGTGCGCAAGGCCGCCGAAGGCGCCGGGCTCGGGGTCGAGATGCGCTACGTCCGGCGCGGCGAATCCACCCCGCTTTGAGGAGACACATGCACCGTCTCACCGTGATCGGCACCGGGTACCTCGGGGCGGTGCACGCGGCCTGCCTGGCCTGCCTGGGCTTCGAGGTGCTCGGCACGGACATCGATCCGGTCCGGATCGATGTCCTGAACCAGGGCCGGGCTCCGTTCCGTGAACCGGGCCTGGACCGGCTGCTCCGCCGCGGCCTGCGGTCGGGCCGACTGCGGTTCACTACCTCGCTGACCGAGACCGCCCGGTTCGGGGACGTGCACTTCCTGTGCGTCGGCACCCCGCAGCGGAACGGCCATCCCGGAGCCGACCTCAGCCAGCTCGACGCCTGCGTGGACGCCCTGGCGCCGCTGCTGCGGCGGTCCTGCCTGGTGGTGGGCAAGTCCACCACGCCGGCCGGTACCGCCGCTGCCCTGGCGGACCGGCTGGCCGCGCGGGCGCCCGCCGGCCCGCGCGCCGAGCTCGCCTGGAATCCCGAGTTCTTGCGCGAAGGGCATGCGGTGGCCGACACGCTGCACCCGGACCGGATCGTGCTCGGGGTGCGCTCCGCCCGCGCCGAGGCGGTGCTCCGTGGCATCTACCGCAGGCCGGCCGAGGCAGGCACGCCGCTGCTGGTCACCGATCTGGCCACGGCCGAACTGGCCAAGGTGGCCGCGAACGCCTTCCTGGCCACCAAGATCTCGTTCATCAACGCGATGGCCGAGGTGTGCGAGGTGGCCGGGGCGGACGTCACGGTCCTGGCCGACGTGCTCGGCCGGGATCCCCGGATCGGCGCGGCCGCGCTAGGGGCCGGCCTCGGCTTCGGCGGCGGGTGCCTGCCCAAGGACATCAGGGCGTTCCGGCACCGGGCCGGCGAACTGGGGGCCGGGCCGGCGCTGTCTTTCCTGGGTGACGTGGACGCGATCAACCTCAGGTGCCGGTCGCGCGCGGTCGCGGCCGCCCGGGAACTAGCCGGAGGCTCACTGGAGGGCCAGGTGGTGGCAGTGCTCGGAGCAGCCTTCAAGCCGGGCTCGGACGACATCCGCGATTCTCCCGCCCTTGAGGTAGCCGCAGCTGTCTGCGGGCTCGGGGCCCGGGTCACGCTGTACGACCCGGCCGCCGCGGCTAAGGCCGTGGCCGCCTGCCCTCAGCTGATGCAGGCCGGCTCGGCCGAAGCCGCCGCCCAGGACGCGGACGTGCTGCTGGTGCTGACCGAATGGGATGAGTTCCGGCATGCTGACCCGGACATCCTCGGCAAGGCGGTCCGCCGGCGCAACGTGCTGGACGCCCGGCACGCACTCGACCCCGGCCGGTGGCGCGCCGCCGGCTGGACCTACCGCGCCCTGGGGCGGCCCTGATGCCGGCCCAGCCGGATCGGGTCACGGTGGTGATCGCGACCCGCAACCGGCGCCCGGAGCTCCTGCGCACGCTGGGCAGGCTGCGTGACCTCCCGGAACGGCCGCCGGTGATCGTGGTGGACAACGCCTCGGCGGACGACAGCCCGGCCGCGGTGCGCGAGCGCTTCCCGGCCGTCACGCTGCGGGTGCTGCCGCGCAACGCCGGGGCAGCGGCACGCAACGTCGGCGTCGCTCTCGCCGCCACGCCTTACGTCGCGTTCAGCGACGACGATTCCTGGTGGGAGCCGGGCGCGCTGGCCCGGGCGGCGACGGCGCTGGATGCCGATTCCCGGCTCGGCCTCGTCGCCGCGCGCACGCTGACCGGGCCGGCCCGCGAACCGGATCCGGTCAATGCGCTGATGGCCCGCTCGCCGCTGCGCGACGGCGGAACGGCCGAAGTGCTCGGCTTCCTGGCCTGCGCCTGCGTGGTGCGGAAGGAGGCGTTCCTGCGCGCCGGCGGGTTCAGCCAGCTGCTGTTCTTCATCGGCGAGGAGCGGCTGCTCAGCTACGACCTGGCCGCCGCGGGCTGGGCCCGGCGCTACCACCCGGACGTGGTTGCGGTGCACGAGCCATCCGCGGCCCGGCCGGGCTCGCATCTGCGACGTCAGGCCGAACGCCGCAACCTGGTGCTCACCGCGTGGCTGCGCCGGCCCGCACCGGTGGCGCTGGCCGAGACGCTGCGCCTGGCCCGGGACGCCGCCAGCGATCCCGATGACCGTGCCGCGCTGGCGGCCGCGGCCCGGAAACTGCCCGCGGCGCTGCGGTCCCGGCGCAAGCTTCCCCCGGCGATCGAGCGGAAAGTACAGGCGCTGGCCGCGGCCCAGGGCGGCCTGTGGTGAACCCGCCCCGATCCGAGGCAGAACAGCCTGAGAGCAGGGTCACCGTGGTCCTCATCACCAGAAACCGGCGGCCCGAACTGGTGCGCACGTTGCAGCGGATGACCGCGCTGCCGGAACGCCCGCCCGTCATCGTGGTGGACAATGCGTCGGGTGACGGCTCGGCGCAGGCGGCCGGCACCTTCCCCGGCGTCACGGTGATCAAAGCCGCGGTCAACCTGGGCGCGGTCGGCCGTAACGTCGCGGTGCGGCAGGTAACCACGCCCTACGTCGCCTTCTGCGACGACGACACCTGGTGGGAGCCGGGGGCACTGCCGCGAGCCGCCAGCCTGCTCGACGCCTGCCCGCGGCTCGCGTCGGTGACCGGCCGGATCCTGGTCGAGCCGGGCGGGACGGAAGACCCGATCACTCCCGAGCTGCGCTACTCTCCCGTACCCGGGCCGCCGTGGCTGCCCGGGCCGGCCCTGCTCAGCATCATGGCCGGCGCCTCGATGCTGCGGGTGACCGCGTTCCGGCAAGTCGGCGGGTTCTCTCCCCGGCTGTGGCTGGGCGGCGAGGAGGAACTGCTCAGCCTGGACCTGGCTGCGGCTGACTGGTGGATGTGCTGGGCCGAGGACGTAATCGTGCACCACGCCGCGTCGGTCGCCCGCGACCCCCGGCAGCGTCGCATCCTGGGCATCCGTAACACGCTGTGGACGGCCTGGCTGCGCCGCCCGCCCGCCGGGGCCCTGCGCCGGACCGCCGCCGTGCTCAGGTCGGTGCCGAAGGACCCGGCCAGTGCGGCCGCGGTGGCCCAGGCCGTGGCCGGGCTACCGTGGGTCGTCCAGGACCGCCGGGTCATCCCGGCGGATGTAGAGGACGGGCTGCGGCGGCTCGAGGAGCCGCAACGCCGGTCGGCCGCCCGCCGTTACGTGGGATGAGACGGCCTACGGCCTCGAGAACCTCGCCGACCTCGATCCGCAGCAGGCGCAGATCGACCCGCGATCCGTGGGGGTCCCCGGGCCGGGCCCCGCTGCCCTTCCACAGGATCAGGTGGCACCGCGAGTCTCCCGGCGGCCCCCACAGCGCCGGCGACACCGGCCCGAACAGGGTGACCGAGGGCGTCCCGTAGGCCACGGCCAGGTGCGCGACACCGGTGTCGTTGCTGATCACCAAGGACGCTGCGGCGACCATCGCGGCCAGGTCGGCCAGTCCGGTCCGGCCGGCCAGTACCGACTCGCGGCCTAGCCCGGCGGCCTGCGCGACCTGGCCGGCCAGGTCCCGTTCGGACGCGTTCCCGCTGATGACCACGGGCAGGCCCCGGGCCACCAGGGCGCGGGCCACCTCGGCGAACCGCGCCGCGGGCCAGCGCCTGCTGCCGCTGGCCGCGCCGGGATGCACCACCGCCACGCCGCGGACCCGGGGAGGCCGGGCGGGCGCCGACAGCCGCAGGTCTCCGGGGTCGGCCGGTATCCCCCACCAGCCGAGCAGCCGGCACCACCGGGTCACCTCGTGCTCCTCCTCGACCCACCAGGGACCGCTCACCCCGGGATCGGCGGGCGAGGCGTACATCATCGTGACCGGCGCGCCGACCGCCCGGACCAGGTCGTGGCTGGCAGGCCCGTTGCCGTGCAGGTCAGCCGCTACTGCGGGCGGGGATCCGCGCCACGGCACCGGCTGCAGTTCCCCGGCGGGCAGCACCCGGTCGACCGCGCCGGTCAGCGCGGCCAGCGGAGCGAAATGCGATGGGGCGGCCAGCACGATTTCGTGCCCGGGGTAGGCGGCCCGCAGGGCCCGGTAGGCGGGCACGCCGGTGAGGAAGTCGCCGAGTCCGAGCGCCCGCAGCATGAGCACCGCCGGCCGCCGCCTCACCGGACCACCTCGGCCAGCAGCCGGTCCCAGTCGGCGAGGAACCGGGTCAGGCCGTAGCGGGCCAGCGCGGCTTCCCGCGCCAGCTTGCCCATCCCGGCGGCCGCCTGGGGATCGGCGAGCAGCGCCTGCACCACCTCACGCAGGTAGTTCTTGCGGGTGGACACGACGCCCGCGCCGGGCGGGATCGCCTCGGCCGCCTCGGTGGCCGCCAGGGCGACGATGGGCATGCCGAGGTGCATGGCCTCGATCAGGGACAGGCCGAGCGACGTCCAGCGGAAGGGGTGCAGGTAGACCCGGCGGCGGGCCAGCTCGGCGTGCATCCGGGCCTGGGGCAGGTCCTCGTAGGCGGTGATGCTGGTTCCGCCCAGGACGCTGGTCTTGTCTAGGGTGCCGGGCAGCTCGCGCACGCCGATGCCGAAGACGTCGAGCGGCGCGGTCTGCGCGAAGTAGGGCAGCAGGTCGGTGCCGGTGTAACGACCGCGCCGCAGCGGCTCGTTGACGACCGCCGCGGTCCGCGGCAGCTCACCGGTCCACCTCGGCCCGGGATCCACGATGCCGTGCTCGATCACGGTGACCGGCGTGGCGCCGCAGTCCCAGAACAGCTCGTTAAAGTGGGTGACATGCACCAGCTGCAGGTCGGTCCGGTCGGCCATCGGGTGCCGGGTCAGCGGCACGTTGCCGCTGGGCGCGTCGTGTTCCAGGTAGACGGCGGGCAGATCGCGGCCGGGGCGGCGCCCGGTGAGCTGGCGGGTTAGCTCTTCCTCGCCGGGCCGCTGCAGGATCACCGCGTCGATCTGCTCGTCACGGAGCCGGCCGGCCGGCACCTCGACCGCGGCCGCGGGCCAGTCCCAGGTCTGGGCCCGGCCCCGGCCGTCGGGCCCGCGGCCGGGCATCAGCGGCAGGAGATAGGTGTGCGGGCCCTGCACGAACGCGGTGGTCCACGATCCGTGCACGTGCCATATCAGCAGCCTCATGCGGCCTGCCGGGTCCGCAGCTCGTCCAGCGCACGGCAGGCGGCTTCCGCGCTGACCCCGGTCAGGCACGGGTGGCCGGGCACCGGGCAGCGCACGGCCCGGCTGTCCCGGCAGGGTGCGTGCTGGTCGCCGAGCAGCGTGACCGGCACGCCGTAGGGAGCCCAGCGGGCCGCGGGCACGACCGGAGCGAAGAGCGAGACGACGGGCGTCCCGACGGCGGCGGCGAGGTGGGCGACGCCGGTGTTGGCGACCAGGACCGCGTCCGCGCCGGCCAGCACGGCGGCGAGCTGGGCCAGGCTGGTGCGTCCGCCCAGCTCGGTCACCTGGCGACCGCCGGTTCCCCGGGCTGCCGCCGCGGTCAGGTCCCGCTCGGCCAGGCCACCGGTCAGGATCACCCGCTGACCGCGAGCAGCGAGCAGCGAGACGGCCTCCCTCCAGCGCCGGACGGGCCAGCAGCGGGCGGGAGCGGACGCCCCCGGGTGCAGGACCACGTAGCGACCCGGCCCGGTGAGCGCGCTGACGTCGGGCAGTGGCTGCCGGACGTCGAGCTTGCCGTCGTCTCCGCGGGGCAGCTTGTAGCCGGCCGCCCGGGCGAGGGCCAGCGCCCGTTCGGGCTCGGGGATGTCCGCGTCGCCGCGCTGCCGGACGTCGAGCAGGGATCCGGGGTAATCCTCGCTGATCGCGGCGATCCGGGGGATGCCGGCCAGGCGCAGCACCAGCGCCGTCGGCAGCGGAGACTGGTGGAAAGAGGTGAAGATGACCGCCTCGGTGAAACGCCGGGCAGCCAGCCGGGCGGTCAGCCCGGTCAGCGTCTCCGGCCGGACCGGCGGTGGGTCGAGATCCACCCACGGGGCGCGCCAGGCCATCACGTCGTCCACCCCGGGCAGCAGCCGGGCGGCGTCCGCGCCACGAGGGCCGGCCAGCATGGTCACCCGGCCGCAGGCCGCGGCGACGGCGCGCACGGCCGGCCCGGCCAGCAGGACGTCTCCGGTGTTATCCAGGCGGACGGCCAGGCAGTGCCGGTCCGACCGGGAAAGCGGGCTGGCTGACATGGGGCTAAGCACCCATCTCGTTCGGCCAGATCGGGGCCAGGGGGATCTCGCCGGTGATCATGCCCACGGCCTCAGGCAGGTCACCTGCGACCCGGACTCCGGCCCGCTCGGCCGGACGGGTCTGCGCGGTCGGCACCAGCACGCCGCGGGCCCCGGCCGCGCGCGCCGCCGCCACGTCGGAACCGATGTCGCCGATCACGACGCACTCGTGCGGGGCCACGCCGAGGTCGGCCGCCGCGGCCAGCACCATACCCGGCGCTGGCTTGCGGCAGCCGCACCCGTCGCTCTCGCCGTGCGGGCACAGCCGCACCGCGTCGAATGGTCCGAGCAGCTGGGCCACCCGGGCGTTCACCGCCTCGGCATCGGCCCGGCTGAGCAGGCCGCGGGCAATACCCGACTGGTTGGTGATCATCGCCACCGCCAGGCCGTGCCGCCGGGCGGCACGGACCGCCGCGGCCGCACCCGGGAGCGGTTCGACCAGGCCCGGATCCCCGTTATAGGGCACGTCGCGGATCAGCGTGCCGTCCCGGTCGAACAGCACGGCCCGGATGCGCGGCCAGGGCCGGGCTCCGTGCGCCCGGATCCGGCCGCGCAGCCAGTGCCAGCAGGCAAGTTCGGGAATGACCAGGCTAGTCGCGGTCATGATGGCGATCTCCCGGGCGGTCTTCGGACCCGGCGTGATGCGCGTCACGGCGAACTGCGCGGTGCCGGCCAGCGCGACCGCGGTCGCGGCCCGGGC
>DAIOWL010000154.1:0-4513 GCA_036758545.1 Streptosporangiaceae bacterium
GCGGGCATGTCGATGTGCCGGACGCCGAGGTGCGCCACGGCGTCGACGATCGCGTTCTGCACGGCCGGGGTGGAGCCGATCGTGCCGGCCTCTCCGATCCCCTTGGCGCCGAGCGGGTTGTAGCTGGTCGGCGTCTCCATGTCGGCCAGCTCAAACGTCGGCACCTCGGTCGCGGTCACGATGGCGTAGTCGGCGAAGCTCGATGTCAGCGGGTTGCCGTCGGCGTCGTAGACGACCTCCTCGAGTAGCGCCTGGGCCGCGCCCTGGGCGATCCCGCCGTGCCGCTGGCCCTCGGCCAGCAGCGGGTTCATCACGGTACCCGCGTCGTCGACGGTGACGACCCGGCGCAGCACGGCCTTACCGGTCTCGGTGTCCACCTCGGCCACGGCCACGTGCGCCCCGAACGGGAAGGTGGCGCCGGGCGCGGTGAACACGGCCCGGACGAACAGCCGCTCATGCTCAGCGAGCCGGGCCAGCGGCACCGCGGCATCCGGGTCCCCGGCCACCGCGAACGCGCTCCGCGCGAGGTCGAAGACCAGGTCGGCCGGGTTAGCCTCGAGCTCGTCGGCGGCCCGCTGCCGGGCCACGTCGAGCAGGTCGCGGGAGGCCTGCTGGACCGCGGCCCCGCCCTGCTGCAGGCTGCGCGAGCCGCCGGTGCCGCCGCCCTCAGGAATGAGGTCGGTGTCACCCCACTTCA
The DNA here is from genome assembly GCA_036758545.1 of Streptosporangiaceae bacterium. Taxonomy (GTDB): domain Bacteria; phylum Actinomycetota; class Actinomycetes; order Streptosporangiales; family Streptosporangiaceae; genus Palsa-504. Next base: position 698 of record DAIOWL010000154.1, read on the forward strand.
GCGTGATCCGGTCCACCGGGATGCCGAGCTCCTCGCTGGCGAGCATCGCCCACACGGTCTGGTGACCCTGGCCGTGCGGGGAGGTCCCGGTCAAGATGGTGGCGCTGCCGTCCGGGTGGACCTCGACGGTGGCGTTCTCCTTGGCCCCGCCCGCCTCGCCGCCGGCCCCGGTGATCTCCACGTAGCAGGACAGGCCGATGCCGAGCTGAACCTCCTCCCCGGAGGCGCGCCGCTTGGCCTGCTCGGCCCGGAGGTCCTCGTAACCCGCGGCGGCCAGCGCCCGGTCCAGCGCGGTGACGTAGTCGCCGCTGTCATACACCGCGCCGAACGCGGTGGTGTGCGGCTCGGTGAACGCGGGCAGCAGGTTCTTGCGCCGCACCTCGGCCGGGTCGACGCCGATCTCGGCGGCGAACAGGTCCATGGCCCGCTCTACCGCCGCGGTGGCCTCCGGGCGTCCCGCGCCGCGGTAGGCGCCGACCGGCGTGGTGTTCGTCACCACCGACGTCGCTACTGCCTCGGCGCGCGGGAAGGCGTAGGGTCCGGGCGCCATCAAGATGGTCAGTGCGGGCAGGAACGCGCCGAACCTCGGGTAGGCCCCGGAATCCTGCAGGATCTCGATCCGGTAGGCGCCCACCGTCCCGTCCCGGCTGCCGCCGATGGTGACCTTCTGGATCTGGGCCCGGCCGTGGGTCATGCCGACGAGGTTCTCGTTGCGGGTCTCGGCCCAGCGCGCGGGCCGCCCCAGTTCGCGGGCGACCCAGCAGACCACCCCGTGCTCCGGGTCGGCGCCGAACTTGGCGCCGAACGCACCGCCCACGTCCGGGGTGATGACCCGCAGGATGGCCTCGTCGATGCCGAGCATGCCGGCCAGCGACGAGCGGGTGCCCTGCGCGCCCTGGTTCGGGATCCACGCGGTGAGCCGGCCGTCCTCGCCCCAGGACGCGGCCGCGGCCCGGGTCTCCATCGGCGCGGGCGCGACCCGCTGGTTGACGATCGTGCGGGAGACGACGACCTCGCACCCGTTGAACAGGTCCTCGGCCAGGGCCGAGGTGTCGCCCATGGTGGCGGCGACGTTGGTGCCCGCCTCCGGGAACAGCACCGGCGTGCCCTCGGAAGCAGCGCCGGTCATGTCGATGACCGGCGTCAGCATGTCGTAGTCCACGTCCACCAGGTCGCCGGCGTCCTCGCCCTGGTAGCGCTGCTCGGTGACGACCACGGCCACCGGCTCGCCGACGTACCGGACGACGTCCCTGGCCAGCAGCGGCTGGCCCATCTGCGCGTTGATCATGCCGGCCATGGGCGGGGCCGGCACCGGCATCGCGGCCAGGTCGGCGCCGGTGAACGCGGCGATGACCCCGGGCGCCTCGAGCGCGGCGCTGACGTCGACGGAGCGGATCCGTGCGTGCGCGACGACCGAACGGACGAAGTGGACGTGGCACGCGCCGGGAAGACGCATGTCGTCGGTGTACACGCCGCCGGTGGTCAGGAAGCGGGGGTCTTCGGTCCGGATGACCCTGGTGCCCAGTATGCTCACGCTCACGATCTTGCCTGCCCCGGACGCCGGTGGTCAAAGCGGACCGGTGCGCCGCGAGGAAGGGAAGATCGGGTACCCTTTCTCCGTTAGCGATGGCGGAGTAGCTCAGTCAGGCAGAGCAAGCGGCTCATAATCGCTGTGTCGCCGGTTCAAGTCCGGCCTCCGCTACTGTTCGTTCACATCCCTAAACGATGAGAAAGGCTCGACCGTGGCTGCCACCGATGTCCGGCCGAAGATCACGCTGGCTTGCCAGGAGTGCAAGCACCGTAACTACATCACCAGGAAGAACCGGCGCAACGACCCGGACCGGCTCGAGCTGAAGAAGTTCTGCCCGAACTGCCGCTGCCACCGGCCGCACCGCGAGACTCGTTAGTGGCCATCAACCCGGAGTACGCCGGACGGACCTTCGAGCCGTCCGGGCCGTACGAGGTGAGCCGGGTCAAGATCGCCGAGTTCGCCACCGCGATCGGCGATGCCAGTCCGCTGTGCCGTGACCGCGCCGCCGCGCAGGCGGCGGGCTACCCGGACGTGATCGCGCCGCCCACCTTCGCGATCGTCATTACCTCGGGCGCCAACGCCCGGCTGATGTCCGATCCGGACCTCGGCGTGACCTACGCGATGGTCGTGCACGGCGAGCAGAGCTTCACCCACTCCCGTCCGCTGCACGCGGGCGACGTGGTGGTGGCGCAGTCCACCATCGAGTCGATCAAGCAGATCCGCACCATGACCACGATGGCCACGGTCACCGAGATCCGGACCGCGGACGGCGAGCACGTCTGCACGGCACGGTCCACCCTGGTCGAGCGCGGCGCGTAGGGGAGAAGATGGCGAGCCCCCGTTTCCATGACCTGCATGAGGGCGCCGAGATCGCGCCGCGGCAGTACCAGGTGACCCGGCCTGACCTGGTTCGGTACGCGGGCGCTTCCGGCGACTTCAACCCCATCCACTGGAATCAGCGGATCGCCACGTCGGTCGGCCTGCCCGACGTGATCGCGCACGGCATGCTCACGATGGCCCTGGCGGGCCGGTACCTCACCGACTGGGCCGGGGACCCGGCCGCGGTGACCGAGTTCGGCGTCAGGTTCTCCTCCCCGGTCGTCGTGCCCGATGACGACAAGGGCGCCCAGGTCGAGATCGCGGGCGTCGTCACCGGCAAGCTCGACGGCAACCAGGTGGCGGTCGACATCACCGCCCGGTCCGGCGATGCGAAGGTGCTGACGCGCGCGCACGCCGTCGTCCGCCTCCCGTGAAGCCGTGCCCATGAGGCTGGCGGATTACACTACGGTCCGCCTCGGCGGCCCGGCCCGCGGTTTCGTCCGGGCCGGTACCGAGGACGAGCTCATCGACGCGGTGCGGTCCGCCGACGCGGCCGGCGAGCCGCTGCTGATCCTCGGCGGCGGCAGCAACCTGGTCGTCTCCGACGAGGGGTTCGACGGCACCGTGGTCCAGGTCGCGACGCGCGGCGTCAGCCGGGACGGCGGGCCGGGCGTGCTGACCGTGGCGGCCGGCGAGGACTGGGACGCGGTGGTCGCCCGGAGCGTGGCCGAGGGACTGGCCGGGCTCGAGTGCCTGTCCGGCATCCCGGGGCTCACCGGGGCCACCCCGATCCAGAACGTCGGCGCCTACGGCCAGGAGGTCGCGGAGACGATCACGGCGGTGCGGGTCTACGACCGGGTGACCGGCGACGTCCATCAGATACCGAACGAGCGGTGCGATTTCGCCTACCGGACCAGCCGGTTCCGCGGCGCCGGGCGGTTCGTCGTGCTGAGCGTCACGTTCCGGCTGGCCGTGCAGGTGCTGTCCGCTCCGGTCCGCTACGCCGAGCTGGCCGCCACCCTCGGCGTCCCCGTCGGCGGCCAGGTGGAGAGCGCCGAGGCCCGCGCGGCGGTCATCGAGCTCAGGCAGCGCAAGGGAATGGTCATCGACCCCGCCGACCCCGACACCCGCAGCGTCGGCTCGTTCTTCGTCAACCCGGTGCTGGACGCGCCCGCGCTGGCCGCGGTGGAGGCGGCCGCCCGGGCCAGGAGCGGGCCGCAGGCCCGGGTGCCGCACTTCGCGGTCACCGGGTCCGGAGACGGCCAGGCCAAGGTGCCCGCGGCCTGGCTGATCGAGCAGGCCGGGTTCGGCAAGGGCTACAACCCGGGCGACGGCGCCCGGATCTCGACCAAGCACACGCTCGCCCTGGTCAACGCCGGCACGGCCAGCACGGCCTCGCTGCTGGCGCTGGCCCGGGAGATCAGGGACGGGGTCCGCGACACGTTCGGCGTCTCGCTCGCCCCCGA
>DAIOWL010000154.1:4613-10701 GCA_036758545.1 Streptosporangiaceae bacterium
CCCGGGAGATCAGGGACGGGGTCCGCGACACGTTCGGCGTCTCGCTCGCCCCCGAACCCGTCCTCGTCGGCGTCACCCTCTAGGGCCGCTGTCATCATGGCCCCATGGTGCCGATTACCCGCTTGTACGCCGATGCCGACGGTCACGCCCGGTTCGAGGACGTCGAGATCGCCCTGTTCCCCGAGGACCCGCCGCCGGACATGATGGGCGTGTCCGAGCCCTGGCAGGCCGCGGCGGTGCTATTCGGCCACGGCCCGGCCGGCGGAAGCCACCCCGAGCAGCCCGAGCACCGGCGCCAGCTCGTCATCGGCGTCTCCGGCCGCGTCGAGGTCACCGCGACCGGCGAGACCCGGACCTTCGGCCCCGGCGACGTGCTCCTGGTCGAGGACACCGAGGGCTTCGGCCACTCCAGCCGAGCCCCCGACGGCTTCGTAGCCGCCTTCGTCGTGCTCGACCCGTGACAACCCGCTGCCTCCCACGGGCCTCGCCCAAGCCGGACGCCCTGGTCCGGGCGGGGACCAGGGCGCCGCGACGACCTTTCTAGTGAAGGAGGGCGAAGGTGTTGGTGGCGTCGTCCACGAAGTAGACGGCGCGGTGGTGCGGTTTGACCGCCAGGCCGAACAGCGCGCCGGCGCCCGGCGGGGAACCGGAGACGTCCAGCGCTCGGACCGCGACCTGGAGGCCGAATGGGGTGACCTCCACCAGGTTCCCGTTGCCGCTGTTGACGGTGAGGATGTTACCGCCCGGCGCCACTACCAGCCCGAGCGGGCCGTTCAGGGCGCCGCCCCGGCTGACGGTCGCGCCCCGGCCCGCGCTGCTGACGCGGAACACCGCATGCGGGATGGCCGCGATCCGGTTGGCTACCGTGTCGGCCACGTACAGCGTGCCGTTCCGGCCGAGACCGACCCCGGTCGGGCCGATGACCAGCGCCGCCGGGTCCAGGTGCTGGGCGAAGCCGGATCCGATCGTGTCCGACCTGAGAATGAACGGCAGCCGGCCGGGCGAGATGATCAGGAGCAGCCGGATGACGGTACCCCGGTGCACGATCTTGCCGTTCGCCGCCACGGTGCCGTTCAGCACGTTGGTGACGAACAGCTCGGCCGTCCGGCCGAAGTCGGCCGAGGTCATGTCCCAGGGGCCGTTGATGCCGCGGCCGGTGAACGTCTCCCGGACGTGGCCCCACCGGTCCAGCACGATCAGGCAGCCGGACCCGGACACGCTGCCACCCTTGGTGGGCAGCGAGCCGACGATCACCCAGCCGCTGCGCAGCACGGTCAGCGCGGTGGTCAGGCCCACCCCGCCGGGGCAGCCGCGCAGGTGCGGGCTGACCTTGGCGAACAGCGAGACGTGGCCGTGCGGGGTGATCTGCACGATGGTGGTGCCGGTGCCCTGCACGTTGGCCTTGTTGTTGAAGTTGCTGACCAGGATGTTCCGCTGCCCCAGGTGCCCGGTGCTGCGCGGGATGACGGCCACCCCGTAGGGGTTGACGTCACCGTTGGCCGGCACCGTCGAGGCCAGCGTGGTGATGTGGTGCAGTGGTCCGACGAACGCCGGGAAGCTGCTTGCACCCGCAGCCCCGGCGCCCAGGCCCGTAGCGGCCAGCAGGCTGGCCGCCGTCGCGACGACCGCGGCCAGGCCTGCCGCGTACCGTCTTGTCGCTTTCATTTCAATAACGCTCCCTTCCGATGGAAGTTGTCTCCCACCTATGGGCACGTTGCCATGGGCCCGGCGGTTCGGGTCGCGGCGACTTATCAGCTGGTAACAATTGCCGCCATCATGAGCCAGGCCCGGGTCGGCGCCGTCTATATGGATATAAAGGCCAGGGGTGGCGGAGGTGGGTGTGGCACGACGTGGGGGGCTGGCTCTCGCCGTCTGCGCGGCTGCGCTCCTGCTGACCGGGCCGGCGGCCCAGGCGGCGCCGCACTCCCGGGAAGGCCTGCCTGGGCCCCGTCCTGGCTGCCCGCCGCAGCAGGGCGTCGTCGCGCCCGCCGCCGCGCCCTGGGCGCAGCGGGAGCTCGGCTTCGCCTCGGTCTGGAAGCGGACCAGGGGCGGCGGCGTGACGGTCGCGGTGGTGGACAGCGGCGTGGACGCGAACCCGCAGTTCGGGGACCGGGTGATCCCCGGCCCGGATCTGGTCGCCGGGACCAGGCCCGGCATCCCGCCCGGCGCTGACTGCGTGGGCCACGGCACCGCGGTGGCCAGCATCATCGCGGCCGCGCCGGTGTCGGGCGTCTCGTTCACCGGGGTCGCGCCGGCGGCGCGGATCCTGTCCGTGAAGATCAGCGGCACGGACACGTTCCCGACCTCGGTGACCCCGCAGGGGATCATCGACGCGGTGCAGTTCGGCGCCGACGTCATCAACTTGTCGCTGGCCACCCCGGACGACATCCAGGGCCTGCGGAACGCGGTCAGGTACGCGCTGCGCCATAACGTGGTCGTGGTCGCCGCGGCCGGCAACGACATCGGGCAGGGCAGCTCGGACGGGACCGACGGGACCGGCCCGTTCTACCCGGCTGCCTACCCGGGCGTGCTCGCGGTCGGCGCGATCGGACCCGGCGGGGTCCTGGCCGGCTTCTCCGACCGGTACACCCCGGTCGGGGTCACGGCGCCCGGGGTGAACGTCACCAGCGCCTACCCGGGCACCTTTCCCGCCGCCTACGACGCGGTGCAGAACGGAACCAGCTTCGCCGCCGCCTTCGTGTCCGGGGTGGTGGCGCTGGTCAGGTCCGCTCACCCGGGGCTGAACGCGGCGCAGGTGGTGGCGCGGATCGAGGCCACGGCGCACGGCGGGACCGGCCCGGGGACCGGGCACGGCGTGGTCGACCCGGTCCGCGCCGTGACCGCGGTGCTGCCGGCCGAGCAAGCCAGCGCCGCCAGAGACCAGGCCACCGCGGCGCCGTCCGGCATCTCCACGCGCACGGTGGCCCTGGCGGCGATCGCCGGCGCGTTCGGCCTCGTGGTCGTCGTGCTGACGGCGGTGCTGGTCATCCGCCGCCGGCAGGGAACCGGGCCGTCAGGACGGCACGCGGGCTAGGGCCACGGTCACGGCCGCGCTGGTAGTGAGCAGGGCCACCGGGTGCGGGTCGCCGCCCACCTCGGCGGCGGGCCGGACCTCCAGGCCGACCGCGAGCGTCTCGGCCGCGATGAACCCGGCGTGGGCCCGGACCGCGTCCGCGACCGCGCCGTCGGCGCCGATGTCGAGCCGGATCCGGTCCGAGACCGCCAGCCCGGCGTCCCGGCGGGCCTGCTGCACGATCCGCACCACGTCGCGCGCCGTGCCTTCGGCCGCGAGCTCCGGGGTCACCCGCAGGTCCAGCGCGATCAGCCCGGTGTTGCCGGGCAGCGCCGACGTCGAATCCGGATCGGCGGCGGCCAGCCTGAGCTCGTACTCGCCGGGCTCCAGTTCGACGCCGGCCGCCTCGATCCGGTCGCCCGACTGGGTCCACGACCCGGCCTTGACCGCCCGGATGACCTGCTGCACCTGCCCGCCGAGCCGGGGCCCGAGTACCCGCGGGTTCACCGCCAGCTCGAACCGGCCCAGGCTGGCCGGCTCGGCGGACAGCTCGACCGCCTTGACGTTGACCTCCTCGGCGATCAGCCCGGTGAACGGGGCCAGCGACGCGGCGGCCGGGTGGGCGATGGTCAGCGAGGCCAGCGGCAGCCTGACCCGCAGGTGGTGCGCCTTGCGCAGGCCGAGCGCGGTGCTGCAGACGATGCGGACCAGGTCCATCGCCTCAGTCAGCTCCGGCTCGTCTGGATCAGGGTTCCAGTCCGAGACGTCGGGCCAGTCCTCCAGGTGCACCGAGGCGCCGCCGGTCAGCCCGCGCCAGATCGCCTCGGTGACCAGCGGCAGCAGCGGCGCGGCCGCCCGCGTCACGGTCTCCAGGACCGTCCAGAGCGTGTCGAGCGCGGCCGGCTCGCCGGCCCAGAACCGGGTCCGCGACCGCCGGATGTACCAGTTGGTCAGCACCTCCAGGTGGTCCCGGAGGGCCTGGCAGGCGGCGCCGACGTTGTAGGCGTCGAGCAGGGTCTCGATCTCGGTCACCGCCGCACGGGTCTTGGCCAGGATGTACCGGTCCAGGACGTGCTCGGACGATACCGAACGGGCCGCCTGATACGCCTCGGCATTGGCGTACAGCGCGAAGAAGTACCAGGAGTTCCACAGCGGCAGGATGGCCTGCCGGACACCTTCGCGGATGCCCTGCTCGGTGACGATCAGGTTTCCGCCGCGCAGCACCGGACTGGCCATCAGGAACCAGCGCATCGCGTCCGAGCCGAACGTGTCGAACACCTCGTTCACGTCCGGGTAGTTGCGCAGGCTCTTGGACATCTTCGCCCCGTCGTTGCCGAGCACGATGCCGTGGCTCACGCAGGAACGGAAGGCGGGCCGGTCGAACAGCGCGGTGGCCAGCACGTGCAGCGTGTAGAACCAGCCGCGGGTCTGGCCGATGTACTCGACGATGAAGTCGCCCGGGTAGTGCGAGTCGAACCACTCCCGGTTCTCGAACGGGTAGTGCACCTGGGCGAACGGCATCGAACCCGACTCGAACCAGCAGTCGAGGACCTCGGGCACCCGGCGCATCATCGACCGACCCGTCGGGTCGTCCGGGTTCGGCCGGACCAGCTCGTCGATGCCGGGCCGGTGCAGGTCGTCGGGCCGCACGCCGAAGTCGCGCTCGAGCTCGTCCAGCGAGCCGTACACGTCGGTTCGCGGGTAGGCCGGGTCGTCGCTCTGCCAGACCGGGATGGGGGAGCCCCAGAACCGGTTCCGGCTGATCGACCAGTCCCGCGCTCCGGCCAGCCACTTGCCGAACGAACCCTGCTTGACGTGCTCGGGCACCCAGGTGATCTGCTCGTTCAGCTCGACCATCCGGTCCCTGAACGTCGTCACCGCGACGAACCAGCTCGATACGGCCTTGTAGATCAGCGGGTTGCGGCACCGCCAGCAGTGCGGGTAGGAGTGCGTGTACGTTTCCCTGCGCACCAGGTTGCCCTGCTCGCGCAGCTTCGCGGTGATGCCGGGGTTGGCGTCGAAGACGTGCTGGCCCGCGAAGTCGGTCACCACCGGGGTGAACCGGGCCTGCTCGTCGACCGTCAGCACTGTCGGGATGCCGGCCGCGTTGCAGGCCAGGGCGTCGGCCTCGCCGTAGGCGGGCGCCATGTGCACCACCCCGGTGCCGTCCTCGGTGGTCACGTCGTCGGACAGGATGACCCGGAACGCGTTCTCGGTATCAGCCAGGTAGGGCAACAGCGGCTCGTACCGCCGCCCGGCCAGCTCGGCCCCGGTCAGCGTGCCGACGATGGCGGCGTCCTCGAGTTCCCGCTCGTAGGCGGCCTGCCGGTCCCGGGCCAGGATGTACCGCTCGCCGTCCTTCTCGACGACCACGTAGCTGATGTCCGCGCCGACGGCGGCGGCCAGGTTGGACGGCAGCGTCCACGGCGTGGTGGTCCAGGCCAGCAGCCACTCCCCGGTCTCCAGCCTGAACCGGACGGTCACCGACGGGTCCTGCCGCTCGGCGTAGGTGTCGTCGTCCATCCGCAGCTCGTGGTTGGACAGCGGGGTCTCGCACCGCCAGCAGTACGGCAGCACCTTGAAGCCCTGGTAGACCAGGCCCTTGTCCCACAGCTGCCGGAAGGCCCACATGACGCTCTCCATGTAGGGGAGGTCGAGCGTCTTGTAGTCGTGCTCGAAGTCGACCCAGCGCGCCTGCCTGGTCACGTAGTCCTGCCACTCGTGCGTGTAGCGCAGCACGGACTCGCGGCAGGCCTGGTTGAACTTCTCGATGCCCATGGCGAGGATCTCGGCCTTGCCGGAGATGCCGAGCAGGCGTTCGGCCTCCACCTCGGCGGGCAGCCCGTGGCAGTCCCAGCCGAACCTGCGCTCCACGCGCTTTCCCTGCATGGTACGGAACCTGGGTACCAGGTCCTTGACGTAGCCGGTGATCAGGTGACCGTAGTGCGGGAGCCCGTTGGCGAACGGCGGCCCGTCGTAGAACACGAACTCGTCGTCGGCCGGGCGCTGCCGGATCGACTCGCGGAACGTGTCGCCGGCCTCCCAGTAGTCCAGCACCTCGCGCTCGAGCGCGGG
>DAIOWL010000155.1:0-10626 GCA_036758545.1 Streptosporangiaceae bacterium
TGCGCCTGCTCGAGCGCCCGGTGTTCAGCGTGCAGTACCACCCGGAAGCCGCTCCAGGACCGCACGACGCCGCTGACCACTTCGACCACTTCTGCACCCTGCTCGAGCGCGCCCGGTGAGGGCCCGCTTGGCGGCGCGAAATCAGGGGGTAAGCCGTGCCGAGGCGTGAAGACCTGAAGTCGGTCCTGGTGATCGGGTCCGGCCCCATCGTCATCGGGCAGGGCTGCGAGTTCGACTACTCGGGCACCCAGGCGTGCCGCGTACTGAAACAAGAGGGCATCCGGGTCAGCCTGGTCAACTCCAACCCGGCGACGATCATGACCGACCCGGAGTTCGCCGACGCCACCTACGTGGAGCCGATCACCACCGAGACGCTGGAGAAGGTCATCGCCATCCAGCGCCCGGACGCCGTGCTCCCCACCCTGGGCGGCCAGACCGCGCTGAACGCGGCCGTGGCCCTGCACGACCAGGGAGTACTGCACAAGTACGAGGTCGAGCTGATCGGCGCCAGCATCGACGCGATCCGGGCCGGCGAGGACCGCGAGCGGTTCAAGGAGATCGTCACCGGGCTAGGCGCCGAGGTCCCGGCGAGCCAGATCTGCCACGACCTGGACGAATGCATCGCCGTCACGCAGACCCTCGGCTACCCGGTCGTGGTCAGGCCCTCGTTCACCCTTGGCGGCCTCGGCTCTGGCATCGCGAAAGACGAGGCAGACCTCCGGCGCATCGCCGGGGCCGGCCTGGACGCGAGCCCGACCCGCGAGGTCCTGCTGGAGGAGAGCATCCTCGGCTGGAAGGAGTTCGAGCTCGAGCTGATGCGCGACGTCAGGGACAACGTGGTCGTCGTCTGCTCGATCGAGAACATCGACCCGATGGGCGTGCACACCGGCGACTCGGTCACGGTCGCGCCGGCCATGACGCTCACCGACCGCGAGTACCAGCGGATGCGCGACACCGCCATCGCGATCATGCGCGCCGTCGGCGTGGACACCGGCGGCTGCAACATCCAGTTCGCGGTCGAGCCGCGTACCGGCCGGATGGTCGTGATCGAGATGAACCCGCGCGTCTCGCGCAGCAGCGCGCTCGCCTCCAAGGCCACCGGCTTCCCGATCGCCAAGATCGCGGCCCGGCTGGCCCTCGGGTACACGCTGGACGAGATCCCGAACGACATCACCGGCCAGACCCCGGCCAGCTTCGAGCCCGCGCTGGACTACGTGGTGGTCAAGGTGCCGAGGTTCGCGTTCGAGAAGTTCCCCGGCGCCGACACCGCGCTCACCACGCATATGAAGAGCGTCGGCGAGGCGATGGCCATCGGCCGGAGCTTCCCCGAGGCCCTGCAGAAGGCCCTGCGGTCGATGGAGAGTAACCATGGCCCGTTCGGCTTCAAGGACCCGCCCGGGGACGCCCAGGGCCTGCTCCGTGACTGCCGGACCCCGCACGACGGCCGGCTGGCCACCATCCACCAGGCGCTGCGGGCCGGCGCCAGCCAGCACGACCTCGCCGGCGCGACCGGCATCGACCCCTGGTTCATCGAGCAGATCCATCACGTCAACCAGGTCGCCGAGCAGGTGCGGCAGGCGCCGGCGCTGGACGCCGGGACGCTGACCGCGGCCAAGCAGAGCGGCTTCTCCGACGCGCAGATCGCCGAGCTGCGCGGGACCACCGAGACCGTCATCCGCGAGATCCGCTGGGGCCTCGGGGTGCGGCCGGTGTACCACGCGGTGGACACGTGCGCCGCCGAGTTCGCGGCGCGCACGCCGTACCTCTACTCGACCTACGACGACGAGACCGAGGTGCCGCAGGGCAGCACGCCCAAGGTGATCATCCTCGGCAGCGGGCCGAACCGGATCGGCCAGGGCATCGAGTTCGACTACGCCTGCGTGCACGCGTCGTTCGCGCTCGCCGACGCGGGCTACGAGACCGTGATGGTCAACTGCAACCCGGAGACCGTGTCCACCGACTACGACACCTCGGGCCGGCTGTACTTCGAGCCGCTCACCCTGGAGGACGTGCTCGAGGTGGTCCACGCCGAGCGGCAGAGCGGGCCGCTCGAGGGCGTGATCGTGCAGCTCGGCGGGCAGACACCGCTCGGGCTGGCCCGGGCGCTCGAGGCCGCCAGGGTGCCCGTGGTGGGTACCTCTCCGGAGGCCATCCACCTGGCCGAGGACCGCGGCGCGTTCGCCCGGGTGCTGGAGCGGGCCGGGCTGACCGCCCCGCGGCACGGAACCGCCACCACCGAGGCGGAAGCGGTCAGCATCGCCCGCGAGATCGGCTACCCGGTGCTGGTACGGCCCTCCTACGTACTCGGCGGGCGGGGCATGGAGATCGTCTATGACGACGCCACGCTGCGGTCGTACGTGGCCCGGGCGACCGTCGTCAGTCCCGGTCACCCGGTGCTGATCGACCGGTTCCTCGACGACGCGATCGAGATCGACGTCGACGCGCTCTACGACGGGTCCGAGCTCTACCTCGGCGGGGTCATGGAGCACATCGAGGAGGCCGGCATCCACTCCGGGGACTCCGCCTGCGCGCTGCCGCCGATCACCATCGGCCGCGGTGACGTCGCGCAGGTCCGCACGGCCACCGAGGCGATCGCCCGCGGCGTCGGCGTGCGAGGGCTGCTGAACGTGCAGTACGCGCTGGCCGGGGGAGTGCTGTACGTGCTCGAGGCCAACCCGCGGGCCTCGCGCACGGTGCCGTTCGTGTCCAAGGCCACCGCGGTGCCGCTGGCCAAGGCCGCGGCGCGGATCATGCTGGGCGCCAGCATCGCCGAACTGCGCGCCGAGGGCATGCTCCGGGCACACGGTGACGGCGGCACGCTTCCGCTGGACGCGCCGGTCGCGGTCAAGGAGGCCGTGCTGCCGTTCGGCCGGTTCCGCGATCCGGCCGGGCAGGGCGTGGACACCGTGCTCGGCCCGGAGATGCGCTCGACCGGCGAGGTGATGGGGATCGACGCGGTGTTCGGCACCGCCTACGCGAAAGCCCAGGCGGCGGTGTACGGATCGCTGCCGGTCCAGGGGCGGGCGTTCGTCTCGGTGGCCAACCGGGACAAGCGGTCGATGATCTTCCCGGTCAAGCGCCTCGCCGACCTGGGCTTCGAGATCTGGGCCACCGAGGGAACCGCGGAGGTGCTGCGCCGCAACGGGGTTCGTGCCAAGATCGTGCGAAAGCACGGAGACGGCCCAGGCCCTGACGGCGAGCCGACCGTGGTGACGCGGATACTCGCCGGTGAGGTGGACCTGATCGTGAATACGCCGTTCGGCAGCCCAGGACAATCGGGCCCGCGCCTGGACGGCTACGAGATCCGCACCGCCGCGGTCCGCCGCGGCATCCCCTGCGTCACCACGGCCGCCGGATTGGCCGCCGCCGTGCACGGGATCGAGGCCATCATCCGCGGTGAGGTGGGCGTCCGGTCGCTGCAGGAGCACGCCGCCCAGATAACGCAGCCCGTCGCGCGCCCTGCGGGACGCTTATGGCCCCAGTGCAGATCCGGGGCACCGTGCTGACCTTGCGGCGGGTCGACGCCTATCACGCGCTGACGCTGGTCGCGCCAGCCATCGCGACCAAGTTCCGGCCCGGCCAGTTCATCACGATCGCGGTCGGCGGCCCGGAGACCTCGATGCTCGGGCGGCGTGCCTTCGCCGTGCACGACGTGCGCCCCGACCACGGCGGCACGGTGGAGTTCGTGTTCGAGGCCCGCGGGCCGGGCACGCGCTGGCTGGCCTCGCTGCGTGCCAGGGACGTGCTGGACGCGGTGGGTCCGCTCGGCCGGCCTTTTCCCATCCCGAGGGATCCGCTGAGCTGCCTGCTGCTCGGTGTCGGCTACGGCAGCGCGCCGCTGTTCGCCCTGGCGGCGCGGCTGAGAGAACGCGGTTGCAGCATCGACTACCTGCTCGGCGCCCCGAGCGCGGACCGCGTGTTCGGCGCGCTGACCGCGCGCAGGAACGGGCGCAGCGCGGCGGTGGCGACGACCGACGGCTCGTTCGGGGCCCGCGGTACGGTCACCGCCCTGATGGAACAGATCATCCGCGAGGCGCGCACCGACGTCATCTACGCGAGCGCGCCGGTGCCGGTGCTGCGCGAGGTCACCACGATCGCCAGCCGGTACGACATCCCGGTCCAGGCGTCGGTGGACGTGCCCATGGCCTGCGGGACCGGGGTGTGCATGGGATGCGTGCTGCCGGTGACCGGCACCGACGGGATCACCAGGATCGTCCGCTCCTGCGTGGACGGGCCGGTGTTCCGCGCCGACCTGATCCGCTGGGACGACATCGGCACGATCCCGTTCGACGCCCTCGGCGCCCCCGGCTGGAAGCCGACGGAATCGCGCTATGCCGGCTGACATGAGGGCCAGGCTCGGCCAGACCGAACTGCCCAACCTGGTGCTCGCCGCGGCCGGCTGCGCGGGCGCGGGCCGTGAGCTCGCCCAGTTCATCGACGTGGCCAGGGTCGGCGCGCTGATCAGCAAGTCGATCATGGCCGAACCTCACACCGGCAACCCGGCCCCCCGGCTGGCCGAGACGCCGAGCGGCCTGCTGAACTCGGTGGGCCTGCAGAACCCGGGCATCGACGCCTTCCTGCAGCGCGACCTGCCCTGGCTGCTGTCCCGCGGCGCCCGGGTGGTGGTCTCGATCGCCGGCCAGACCATCCGCGAGTACGCCGGGCTGGCCGCCAGGCTGTCCGACACGGCCGGGGTGACGGCTATCGAGGTCAACCTGTCCTGCCCCAACGCCGAGGACGCCGGGCAGGCGTTCGCCTTCGACCCGCAGCGGGCCGGCAGCGTGATCGCGGCGGTCCGCGGCAGCGCCAGGTACGACATCCCGGTCTTCGCCAAGCTGTCCCCGGACGTGACCGACATCGTGGCGGTGGCCAGCGCCTGCGTCGCGTCGGGGGCGGACGGCCTGTCGCTGATCAACACGATGCTCGGTATGGTCATCGACCCGGTCACCGTGCGCCCGATGCTGGCGGGCCGGTACGGCGGCCTGTCCGGCCCGGCCATCAGGCCGGTAGCGGTGCGGTGCGTGTGGCAGGTGAGGGCGGCGTTCCCGGCCGTGCCGATCATCGGGACGGGCGGCGTGCGTACCGGCCGGGACGCCCTGGAACTGCTGCTCGCGGGCGCGTCGATGATCGCGGTCGGCACCGAGATCATGCACGACCCGTCGGCGTGCTCGCGCGTGCTGAAGGAACTGGAAGAGGAACTGGCGGCCCTCGGAGCGGACCGGGCCGCGGACGTGACCGGGCAGGCCCACGGGACTGGTGGCCGGTTTTCTCGCGGTCCGGCCAGGCCGGCCTAGACGACCCAGCCTAGATGACACAGCGCAGATGGCACAATGTAAGCGATAAACAGCGAAACGTAGCAAAGTTGAACGATCCAGCCAGAGCAAGCCAACGGAGAGGAGTATGGCCGTGAGCAAGCCGGCGCCGGTGGCTGTCGCGCTTGACGCGCCGGACCTGGAGACGGCTGCGCGGTGGGCCGCGCTGGTCACGCCGCACGTGAGCACCGTCAAGGTCGGGCTCGAGCTTTACCTGCGGTACGGGCCTGAAGTCGTCGCCACGGTGCGGGGCGCAAGCCGCGTCTCCGTGTTCCTCGACCTGAAGCTGCACGACATCCCGGTCACGGTGGCCGGAGCCGCGCGAGCGGTCGCACGGCTGCGTCCGGAGGTGCTGACCGTGCACGCGGCCGGCGGCGCCGACGTCGTCCGAGCCGCCGTCGAGGCGGCGCCGGGCACGATGGTGGCGGCGGTCACCGTGCTCACCTCGCTCGGCGACGACGATCTCGGCCGGATCGGGCTCAGCGGCCCGGTGCCGGACGCGGTGCTGCGGCTGGCCGCGCTGTCGGTGGAGGCCGGCGCGCAGGGCCTGGTCTGCTCGCCGCGCGAGGTCTCGGCCGTGCGGGCCGAGGTCGGCGACGATGTGACGCTCATCACGCCGGGTGTACGGCCGGCCGGCAGCGAGGCAGACGACCAGGCGCGGGTGGCCACACCGGAAGAGGCGCTGCTGGCCGGCGCGGACCTGCTGGTGATCGGCCGCCCCATCACCCGGGCATCCGATCCCGGCGCCGCCGCCGCGGCCATCGCCGCGTCGCTGCGGCGGGTGGCCATCGCGCGGTAGTTTTCACTTCGTGACCTGGGGTGACGTCCGGCTTACCCAGCGAGTATGATGCGGGACGGGAGCCTTCGCGAGGCAGGGATAGAAATCAGCGTCACAGTTGAGACTCACGTCGCCGAATATGCTCCGGGTTGCCCCGGCGGCGTAGTGAGATGAGTGGACGATGTCAGCCGAATCCGTGACGCGCCGGGCGGATACCCGACCTGCGGGGCGATATGCCCTAGGCTGGTGCGCGGAGGCCGTGACTGCGGGGATATCACCACGTGAGACCCCTAACCGGGGTGGGGGACGCGGCTTGATAGCTCTAAGTAATGAATCGCTTACAGAAAGTAATATATTTCAATTTGTAATGACGTAAGCGGCAGTTTGCGTTGCATAAAGGGTACGTGATTGGCTAGTTTCCCCTCCCGACAAACCTTTTTCCAACGAAACCCGAGGTGACCCCGAGTGGCTCTTCCTCCCCTCACTCCCGAAGAACGTGCGGCTGCCCTGGAGAAGGCGGCCAGAGCACGCAAAGAACGCGCCGAGGTGAAGAACCGCCTCAAGCGCGGGGCCACGTCCTTGTCCGACGTCATCAAGGAAGGCACAACTGATGACGTGATTGGCAAGATGAAGGTCTCCGCTCTGCTCGAATCCCTGCCGGGCGTAGGCAAGGTCCGGGCAAAGCAGATCATGGAAAGGCTTGGCATCGCGGAATCGCGCCGTGTGCGCGGGCTGGGTACCAACCAGCGCTCCGCGCTTGAGCAAGAGTTCGGTGCCGATATCTGAGCAACGCGGCAGGCGGCCTAGTCCCTCCGGCGCCGCGGTCGCGAGCCCGGTGCATTCGCGGCTGACCGTGCTCTCCGGGCCCTCCGGGGTCGGGAAGAGCACGGTCGTCGCGGAACTGTCCAGGACGTGTCCGCAGGTCTGGATTTCCGTGTCGGTGACGACACGCCGCCCGCGTCCGGGGGAAGTGGACGGGCGTGAATATCACTTTGTCGATGACGACGAGTTTGACCGGCTGATCGCCAGCGGGGCGCTGCTCGAGTGGGCGCGATTCGCGGGCAACCGGTACGGCACGCCGCGCGAGCCCCTCAACGCCAAGCTCGAGGCGGGCGTGGCCTGCCTGCTCGAGATCGACCTGGCCGGGGCGCGCCAGGTCAAGCGCGTGGCACCGGACGCCCGCCTGGTGTTCCTGGCTCCTCCCTCCTGGGAGGAGCTGGTGCGCAGGCTCACCGGGCGCGGCACCGAGCCCGCCGAGGTGCTGGAACGCAGGCTGGCGGCCGCCAGGGAAGAGCTCGCGGCGGCCGCTGAGTTCGAGGTCACCCTGGTGAACACATCCGTCGAGGACGTGTGCCGCCAGCTGGTAGCCTTGATCGAGGATTGTGACGATCGATCTTTAAACTTCGCTTTACCGGTATGGAAGGCAGAACGTGGCAGGCACTCAGGCCCACCAGGCCGCCGACGGCATCATCAACCCGCCGATCGACGAGCTCCTTGATGTCGTGGACAGCAAGTACCGGCTGGTGATCATGGCCGCGAAGCGCGCACGGCAGATCAACGCCTACTACTCGCAGCTCGGAGAGGGCCTGCTTGAGTACGTCGGGCCGCTGGTGGAGACCCGCAGCCAGGAGAAGCCGCTGTCCATCTCGCTCCGCGAGATCAAGGAGCACATGCTCAACGTCGAGGTCATCGAGGGCTGACGGGGCGTCAGGGTTCCATGTCTTCCCGCGTCGTCCTCGGTGTCGGCGCGGGTATCGCGGCGTACAAGTCATGCGAGCTGCTCAGGCTGCTGACCGAATCCGGGCATCAGGTCCGGGTCGTGCCGACCCCCGACGCGCTCCGGTTCGTCGGCGAGGCCACCTGGGCCGCGCTGTCCGGCCAGCCGGTGACGACTGACGTGTGGACCGGCGTGTCCGAGGTGCCGCACGTCCGGATCGGGCAGGCTGCCGACCTGGTCGTCGTCGCGCCCGCTACCGCCGACCTGCTGGCCCGGGCCGCCGCCGGGATGGCCGGGGACCTGCTGACCGCCACCCTGCTCACCGCGCGGTGCCCGGTGCTGTACGCCCCGGCCATGCACACCGAGATGTGGGAGCACCCGGCCACCCAGGCCAACGTGGCGCTGCTGCGCCGCCGCGGCGCCATCGTCATGGAGCCCGCGGTCGGCCGCCTGACCGGCCGGGACACCGGGCCCGGGCGGCTGCCGGAACCGGGCGGGATCTTCGCCGTCGCGACCAGGCTGCTCGCCCGCGGCGCCGTGGGACCTGGGACGGCCGACCTGGCCGGCCGCCGCGTGGTGGTATCGGCCGGCGGAACCCGGGAGGAGATCGACCCGGTACGGTTCATCGGCAACTGGTCCACGGGGACGCAGGGGTACGCGCTGGCCAGCACGGCCGTGGCTCGCGGCGCCGAAGTGACCCTGGTCGCGGCTAACGTAGCGCTGCCCGACCCGGCCGGGACCAAGGTCACCCGGGTGGTCTCGGCCCGCGAGATGCGCGACGCGGTGCTGGCCGCCGCCGAAACCGCCGACGCGGTCGTGATGGCCGCCGCGGTGGCCGACTACCGCCCGGCGGCGCGCAGCGCGGCGAAGATCAAGAAGGACGGCCAGCCGCCGGAACCGCTGCGGCTGACCGAGAACCCGGACATCCTGGCTGGGCTGGCCGCGGCGCGGAAGGCGCGAGACGCCGCCCGTTCGGCCCATGATCCCGAACGGGCCGGGCTCGTGCCGCTGGCTCCGGCACATCAGGTTCTGGTCGGGTTCGCCGCCGAAACCGACACCTCCCCGGAACAGGCCCGGGCCAAGCTGGAGCGAAAGGGCTGTGACCTGCTCGTCGTCAATCCGGTGGGGAACGGGCTCGGGTTCGGCACGCCGGATAACGAGGCGGTCGTCTACGGCGCCGACGGGACCGTCACGCCGGTCTCGCGCGGGCCCAAGGAAGCCCTGGCCGACGTGGTGTGGGATCTTGTCACCGCGAGGCTGAGCGAATCGCGCGCTGACGGCTAAACTCACCGCAGTCCAGGATAAACTCACCGCAGTCACCCAGAGCGAGGGGAGAGCCCAAAGTGGCGCGTCGTCTTTTTACCTCTGAATCGGTTACGGAGGGCCATCCTGACAAGATGGCCGACCAGATCAGCGATGCCATCCTGGATTCCATGATCAAGGATGATCCGGGCAGCCGTGTGGCGGTGGAGACCATGATCACCACGGGCCAGGTGCACGTGGCGGGGGAGGTCACCACCCAGACCTACGTCGACATCCCGGGCATCATCAGGGACAAGATCCTCGAGATCGGCTACGACTCCTCGGCCAAGGGGTACGACGGGGCGTCCTGCGGCGTGTCGGTCTCGATCGGCTCTCAGTCACCGGACATCGCCCAGGGCGTGAACGACGCGTTCGAGTACCGGGAGGGCGAGGGCACCGACGAGCTTGACCGGCAGGGCGCGGGCGACCAGGGACTGATGTTCGGCTACGCGTGCCGCGAGACCCCTGAGCTGATGCCGCTGCCGATCATGCTGGCGCACAAGCTCGCCCGCCAGCTGTCCCAGGTGCGCCGCGCCGGCACCGTGCCGTACCTGCGGCCGGATGGCAAGACCCAGGTGACGATCGAGTACCAGGGGGACACCCCGGTGCGGCTGGACACCGTGGTGGTCTCCACCCAGCACGCGCCCGACATCAACCTCTCCGAACTGCTCGCCCCCGACATCAGGGACTATGTGGTCGCGCCCGTGCTGGCCGACGCCGGCATCGACTGCGAAGGGTTCCGGCTGCTGGTCAACCCGACCGGCCGGTTCGAGATCGGCGGGCCGATGGGGGACGCCGGGCTGACCGGACGCAAGATCATCATCGATACCTACGGCGGCATGGCGCGGCACGGGGGAGGAGCCTTCTCGGGTAAGGACCCGTCCAAGGTCGACCGCAGCGCCGCCTACGCCATGCGCTGGGTGGCCAAGAACGTGGTGGCGGCGGGCCTGGCGGACCGCTGCGAGGCCCAGGTGGCGTACGCGATCGGCAAGGCCATGCCGGTCGGGCTGTTCATCGAGTGCTTCGGCACCGAGAAGGTCCCGGTGGAGCAGATCCAGGACGCCGTGCTCCAGGTCTTCGACTTGCGGCCGCGGGCCATCATCTACGCGCTCGACTTGCTCCGTCCGATCTACGCGCAGACCGCCGCCTACGGGCACTTCGGCCGCACCGAGCCCGACTTTTCCTGGGAGCGTACCGACCGGGCCGACCAGCTCCGCGACGCCGTCGGCGCCTGACCGGCGCAGTCCGCAGCTCCGCGAGCGGCGCCGGCGCCTGACCGGCGCCGCGGAGCGGCGACCTCGCCCTGACGTTGGCGCAACCTCCCGTCTGGCTCTGGTAGGACGGAACCGTGGCGAAGGGGCCGAAGGACCAGGCGGTGAGCGAGCGGCTGCCGGTCGCCCGGGTCGCCGTGGACATCTCGCTGCCTCACCTCGACCGCCCCTTCGACTACCTCGTCCCGGCGCGCCTGGACGCCGAGGCCGTGCCGGGCTGCCGGGTCCGGGTCCGGTTCGCCGGCC
>DAIOWL010000156.1:0-8056 GCA_036758545.1 Streptosporangiaceae bacterium
CGGTCATGACGGCGGGACCGTCCCTGCACATCGCGCGGGACGACACCGGGGTCGACGTCGAAGCGGCCGAACGGGCCGCGGCCGACTTCCTGGCCGCGCTGGGGATCGACGTGGACCGCGAGGACCTGCGGGAGACCCCGGGCCGGATGGCCCGCGCCTACGCCGAGCTGTTTGATGCGCGGCCGCTGCGGCTGACCACGTTCGCCAACGACGAGGGCTACGACGAGCTCGTGCTGGCGCGGGCGATCCCGTTCCGCACCGTCTGCGAGCATCACCTGCTGCCGTTCTCCGGCGTCGCGCACGTCGGCTACCTGCCCGGCGAGCGCATCGTCGGGCTGTCCAAGCTGGCCCGCCTGGTGGAGCACTTCGCCGCCCGGCCGCAGGTCCAGGAACGGCTCACCAAGCAGGTGGCCGAGTGCCTGGCCTCCCGCCTGCGCGCGCCGGGCGTCGGCGTGGTGCTGGAGGCGGAACACTCCTGCATGACGCTGCGCGGCGTGCGGGCGCACGGCGCCAAGACGGTCACCTCGGCTCTGCTGGGCACGCTGAGGACCGACCCGGCCAGCCGGGCCGAGTTCTTCGCCCTGGCCGGCGTGCCGCGCTTAGCGATGGCGCACCCGGAGGGTGCCGCCGGAAAGGATCACGATCATGGCCGATCGACTTGCGGACCTGAGCAAGGCAGGCGTCTCCATCTGGCTCGATGACCTGAGCCGCGAACGGCTGACCAGCGGGAGCCTGGCTCGCCTGGTCGCGCACGACCACGTGGTCGGGGTAACCACCAACCCGACCATCTTCGCCAAGGCGATCAGCGGTGGCGGCGATGCGTACGCCGGGCAGCTGCACGACCTGTGGGCCCGGGGTACCTGCGTGCACGAGGCGCTGCGCGACATGACCACGCACGACGTGCGCTGGGCCTGCGACGTGCTACGGCCGGCCTACGACGCCACTGACGGTGTGGACGGCCGGGCCTCGATCGAAGTGGACCCGCGGCTGGCCTACGACACCGAGGCGACGATCGCCGAGGCGCGGGCCCTGTGGTGGCGGGTGGACCGGCCCAACCTGTTCATCAAGATCCCGGCGGCCCGGCAGGGGCTGCCGGCCATCGCCGCCTGCCTGGCCGAGGGGATCAGCATCAACGTCACGCTGATCTTCTCCCTGACCAGGTACGACGAAGTGATGGACGCCTTCCTTGAGGGCCTGGAGCGGGCCCGGCAGGCCGGCCACGACCTGGCCCGGATCGCGTCGGTGGCCTCGTTCTTCGTCTCCCGGGTGGACACCGAGATCGACGCGCGACTGGACAAGACCGGCACCGCCGCGGCGGCGGCGCTGCGCGGCCGGGCCGCGATCGCCAACGCGCGGCTGGCCTACCAGCGTTACGAGCGGATGCTCGCCTCGCCGCGCTGGGCCGCCCTGGCGGCGGCGGGGGCCCGGCCGCAGCGGCCGCTGTGGGCCTCGACCTCGGTCAAGGACCCGGCCTACCCCGACACCATGTACGTGACCAAGCTGGTCGCGCCCGGCGTGGTCAACACCATGCCCGAGGCCACCCTGCGGGCCGTGGCCGACCACGGCGAGGTTCCCGCGGACTCCGTGCGCGCCCATTACTCCGACGCCCGGCAGGTGCTCACCGACCTGGCCGCGGTCGGCGTCGACTACGACGACGTCACGGCGGCCCTGGAGCAGCGCGGCCTGGAATTGTTCGACGCCAGCTGGCGGGAGCTCAGCGACCAGCTGGCCGCCAGGCTGCGCGATCCGTGTCATTCATAGCAGTGCCAAACCAGACAGACAGGAGAGCGGGAAATGAGCGGGAGCAGCGCATACGTGATCGCCGGGGCGGGGCTGGCCGGGGCCAAGGCCGCGGAGACCCTGCGCGAGGAAGGGTTCGACGGCCCGGTCGTGCTGATCGGGGACGAGACCGAACGGCCGTACGAGCGGCCGCCCCTGTCCAAGGACTACCTGCTGGGTAAGGCCGAACGCGACACGATCTACGTCCACCCGGCGTCGTGGTACGCCGATAACGGCGTCGAGCTGCGCCTTGGCGTCCCGGTGACCGGCATCGACCGCACGGCGCACGAGGTGGCCCTGGCGGACGACAGCCGGATCGGCTACGCCCGGCTGCTGCTGGCCACCGGGTCCTCGCCGCGCCGCCTCCGGGTGCCGGGCGCCGACGCCGACGGCGTGCTCTACCTGCGCCGGGTGGGCGACAGCGACCAGATCAAGGCCACCTTCCAGGCCGCCTCCAGGATCGCGGTCATCGGCGCGGGCTGGATCGGCCTGGAATGCGCCGCCGCGGCCCGCGCGGCCGGCGTCGAGGTCACCCTGCTGGAGGCGGCCGAGCTGCCGCTGCTGCGGGTGCTCGGCCCCGAGGTCGCCCGCGTCTTCGCCGGCCTGCACCGCGAGCACGGCGTAGACCTGCGGTTCGGCGTGCAGGTGAGTGAGATCACGACCGCGGGCGGCCGGGCCAGCGGCGTCAGGCTGGCCGACGGCAGCCACGTCGCGGCCGACGCGATCGTCGTCGGCGTCGGGATCACGCCGAACACCCAGCTGGCGGAGGCGGCGGGCCTGCAGGTCAGCAACGGGGTCGTGGTCGACGCCGGGCTGCGGTCCGCCGACCCGGACTTCTTCGCCGCCGGGGATGTGGCCAGCGCCCTGCACCCGGTGCTCGGCCGGCACATCCGGGTGGAACACTGGGCCAACGCGCTGAACCAGCCGCAGGCGGCAGCCCGGTCGATGCTCGGCCAGGACGTCGCTTACGACAAGGTTCCGTACTTCTATACCGACCAGTACGACCTGGGCATGGAGTACGCGGGCTACGTCGAGCCCGGCGGCTACGACCAGGTCGTGTTCCGCGGCGACGTGGACCGGCGCGAGTTCGTCGCCTTCTGGCTGGGCGAGGGACGCGTCCTGGCCGGGATGAACGTCAACGTCTGGGACGTCAACGACGCGATCCAGGCCCTGGTGAGCGACGGCCGCCCGGTGGATCCGGCCCGCCTGTCCGACCCCGGCGTGCCCCTGGAAGAGGTAGTTGGCTGAGGCTCAGCGGCCTGGGAGCTTGCTGCCCATCAGGCGCCTGAGCCGCAGGATCTCGGTGTCCCGTGCGTCGAGGACCGGCTCGACGACGTTCATCGCGGCGTGCACGGCGGTCTCCACGTCGCCGGAGACGCCGTAGCGGAGGAAACTGCGTCCCAGCGCCCGCCGGAGCCGTTCCGCGGTGACCGTCAGCAAATCGGGCGGCTCTTTACGCGGCCTGGCGGGATGACCGGGACCGCCCGGGAGCGAATTCGGCCGGCCTGCGCGTGCGGGCGCCCTGGTGTCCTGGCGACTGGACGGCGGGACCATGTCCGGGCTGTCCGGCACCGCGAACAACGGCGTCATCGTCCCGGGCTGCGGCTGAGTCGAAGAGCCCCGGGCGGCTCGCCGCCGCTTTGGTAGGGTCGGCTCCGGGAGCATTGGCGTGACCTTCCTGGCAAAGGATTGTCGTCTCAGCGCCAATGCTCCCTCTTTGTAGCCGTCATAACACAGATGTCCAGGTCGCACGGCGTGTCATCAATACTCCGCTCAGTGCTTTGTGGCTCTTTCCGGCCATATTCCGACGACAATTCCTATCGAATATTTGTGCGTACGAACGCCGTTCACGCAGTGGCCGGGCCGGCTTCGCCGCGCCGCCCGATTTCCACGTGCGGACGGGAAAGCCAGATTGCCCATTCCGCGCTGATCTGGCCGGCCGTAGTCAGCAGCGGCGGCAGGTGATCGTCCAGCAGCCGCTGCGTGGTCGTCTCGGCCGCGTGCACGGTGACGTTCATCGCGGCCCGGACCGTCCCGGTCCCGTCCCGGACCGGGACGGCCACCGAACGGACGCCGGGCGCGAGCTCCTCGTCGGCCAGCGCCCAGCCCCGCGCCCGCACCTCGGCCAGCTCGTCTCGCAGCTGGTCGGCCGAACGGCCGATGTAAGGGGGGAGTCCGGACCGGCTGGGCTGCGCCAGCGCGGCCGCTACCCGGTCCGGGGGCAGCGCCGCGAGCAGCACCTTGCCCTGGGAGGTCTGCGCCGCCGGGAAGTGAGTGCCGATTTCCACCCGCAGCGCGATCAGCTTGGGTACCGAGACGCGGGCCACGTAGACGATGTCGGACCCGTCGAGCTGGGCCATGGACGACGATTCGCCGGTGCGGGCCACCAGCGCCTCCATGTGCGGCCGGGCGATATCCCACAGGCCCAGCGAGCTGACGTACGCCATGCCCAGGTTCATCACCTTCGGGGTCAGCCCGAAGGTCCCGCCGGAGGACCGGACGAAGCCCAGCTCCTCCAGGGTCAGCAGCAGGCGGCGGGCGGTGGGCCGGGTCAGCCCGGCCGCGGCCGCCACCTCGCTGAGCGACATGCCGCGGTGGTCCACGCCGAACGCGGCCAGGATGTCCAGCCCGCGCGCCAGCGCCTCGACGAAGTCCGGCCCTTTACCGCGCCCGGCCATCCGCTCCCCTAGCCGTCCTCGCCGAACATGCTGCCCCGCGCGCCGTGGGTCGACTCGGACTTGTACTGCGTGTACTGGTACGGGTTGTCCAGCACCTCGGTGCCCGGCAGGTCCGGGTTCATGCCGGCCGCCCAGGCCTCCTCGCCGAGCTCGGACCGCAGGTAGCCGACGGTGGCCTCGACCGCGCCGCGCACCGCGGCCAGGTCGGCCCCGACCAGCCGGTTCTCGTGCTTGACCACCCGCCCGTTAACCAGGACGGTGTGCACGTCGCCGCGCTGCGCCTGGAAGGCGACGTGGCCGTAGGGGTTCACCAGCGGGAACGACACGGGCGAGGCATCGTTCTTGATCAGCACCACGTCAGCCTTCTGGCCCGGCTGCAGGCTACCCAGGTCGTCACGGCCCAGGGCGCGGGCACCGCCCCGGGTGGCCCAGTCGACGACGTGCTCGGCCCGCAGCTTGTGATGGGTGACGGTCTCGCCCTTCACGTGCGCCTCGAGGTGCTCGCGGGCCCGGTCGGCGCCGAGGGTCGTGCGCATGGCCGAGAACAGGTCGCCGCTCCACCACACGCTGGTGTCCATGGACAGGGCCACCGGGATGCCGTGGCGGCGGACCTGCCAGGTGGGCGGGTAGCCCTGCCCCGCGCTCTGCTCCGATTCGGTCGACACCGAGATGGTGCCCCCGGTGGCCGCGATGCGCTGGTAGGAGTCGGTGCTCAGGGTGGCGGCGTGCACGTAGATCGTCTCGGGGGTCATGAACCCGTTCTCGTGCATCAGCCGGATGCCGTCGTCGTTGGTGGCCCCCCACACCCCGGCGTGGGTGGTGACGGCCAGGCCGAGCTCGCGGGCCACCTCGAACGCCGGCTGCTCCGGGAAGGCCGGGTCGCCGGTGACGTCGAAGGCGATCTGGAACCCGAGCATGTCGTCCGCGGCGTGCCGGCCGAAGAACGACCGGACGGCCGGGTCGGCGGTCCACTCCCACGGGCCGGCCTGGATGTTGCCGTAGGCCAGGACGAACCGCCCGGGCACCGCGCGGAGAGCGTCGACGGCGGCTTCGGCATGATCGGGGGTGTGCAGGTTGTGCGACCAGTCCACGCTGGTGGTCACGCCGGCCTCGAGCGCCTCCCAGGCCGAGACGCTGTTGCCCGCGGCGATGTCCTCGGGGCGGAATTTCCGGCCGTGCTCCAGGTAGTTCCAGACGAAGTACTGGGTCAGCGTCCAGTCCGCGCCGTAGGCGCGCATCGCCGTCTGCCACATGTGCCGGTGCGTATCGATCATCCCCGGCATCACGATGCCGCCGCTCGCGTCGATCTCGAGCGCGCTGTCCGGCGCCTCGAGCCGCGGTCCTACCGCGGCGATCCTGTCGCCGGTTACCAGCACGTCCGCGTCTGCGAGGATGGTGTGGGCGTCGTCCATGGTGAGCACCGTGCCACCGCGCAACACCACCGGGCGGCCCGCTGCCACCTCGTCGGGATTCGCCATCGAAGCCTCCACGAGTTCTCTACGGACAAGCGTCCGCTATACGACCGTTCGGCATAACCATTGTCACTGTCGGCCAGCGGCGGTACGGCTGTCAAGCCACCTCCGTGGTTGCCGGCCTTGACAGGCACCTTCGCGGGCCTAGGCTGGTCCGTACGCTGACCATGGACGATTGTCCGTATGACGGACAACCCGACGAAAGGACCGGTCGTACGATGACGGTGGACCAGGCGGAAGGGCCGCTGGCCGGGCTGCTGGTGGCGGACTTCTCCCGGATCCTGGCCGGGCCGTACTCCACGATGCTGCTGGCCGACATGGGCGCGGAGGTGGTCAAGGTCGAGGGCCCGGGCGGCGACGACACCCGCACCTGGCAGCCGCCGGTCAGGGACGGCATCTCGACCTATTACCTCAGCGTCAACCGCAACAAGCGCTCGGTAGCGCTCGACCTGCGCGATCCGGCCGACCTGGCCGCGGCGCACGAGCTCGCGCGGCGCGCCGACGTGTTCGTCGAGAACTTCAAGCCGGGCGGCCTGGCCCGCTTCAAGCTCGACTACGACTCCGTCTCGGCCGCCAACCCGGCCGTCGTGTACGCCTCGATCAGCGGTTTCGGCAGCGGGCCCAAGGGCGCCGCGCTGCCCGGGTACGACCTCATCGTCCAGGCCACCTCCGGGCTGATGAGCGTGACGGGAGACCCGGAGGGCGAGCCGTACCGGGCCGGCGTGGCGGTGTTCGACGTGATCTCCGGCCTGCACGCCACCATCGGGGTCCTGGCCGCGCTCAACCACAGGCACGAGACCGGCCGCGGCCAGCACGTCGAGATCAGCCTGCTGGCCTCGGCCATGTCCGGGCTCGTGAACCAGACCGGCGCCTTCGTCGCGGGCGGGGTGGTGCCGTTCCGGATGGGCAACAGCCACCCGAGCCTGTTCCCCTACGAGCCGCTGCCGTGCTCCGACGGCGAGCTGATCATCACCGCGGGCAACGACATCCAGTTCCGCAAGCTGGCCGAGGCGCTCGGCCTGCCCGAACTGCCCGACGACCCGCGGTTCGGCCGCAACGAGGACCGCACGGCCAACCGGGATCAGCTGCGGCCGCTGCTGGTGGAACGGCTGCAGACCCGGCCCAAGATGGAATGGTTCCGCGAGCTGACCGCGGCCGGGGTGCCCTGCGGGCCGATCAACACCATCGACCAGGGCGTGGCGTTCGCCGACGAGGTGGGGCTCGACCCGGTCGTCGTCGTGGGCAAGGGCGACGAGGCGATCCCGTCGGTGCGCCACCCGATCAGGTTCTCCGCGACCCCGGCCAGCTACCGGCTGCCGCCGCCGTCCCTGGACCAGCACGGCGAGGAGATCCGCCGCTGGCTGGCCGAACCGGAGGCGGAAGCATGAACGACTCCCCGGGGCTGTCCTTCCCCACCTCGCTCGGCACCTCGACCGCCGACCAGATCAGGCTGCTCGGCGAGGACCTGACGGCCGACCTGATGGGCAAGGTCAGCTTCGGCGAGCTCGCCTTCTGGCTGGTCACGCTGCGGCGGCCGACCCCGTCCGAGACCCGGGTGTTCGAGGCGGTGCTGGTGGCGCTGGCCGACCACGGGTTCACCCCGACCGCGATCGCCGCGCGGGTCACCTACCTGTCCGCCCCGGACTCGCTGCAGGGGGCGCTGGCCGCCGGGCTGCTCGGCGGCGGGTCCCGGTTCCTCGGCGTGACCGAGGACTGCGGGCGCTACCTGCACGACGTGCTCGCGGGGCTGGACGGCACGCTGCCGTCCACCGACGAGGGCTGGGACGCGGTCGCGCTTTCGGCTGTCGAGCGGACCAAGGCGGCCGGGCGCTTCGTCCCCGGCCTCGGCCACCCGGTACACAAGGTGACCGACCCGCGCACGCCGGTGCTGATCGGGATCGCCTCGGAAGAGGACCTGCGCGGGCCGCACCTGCGGCTGTTCGAGGCGATCGGCCGGGTGCACGAGCAGGTGCTCGGCCGCAGGCTGCCGTTGAACGGGGCGGGCGTGTGCGGGGCCGCGCTGGCCGACCTCGGCCTGCCCGTCGAGCTACTCCGCGGCTTCGCCCTGCTGGCCCGCGCGGCCGGCCTGCTCGGGCAGATCGCCGAGGAGCGCCGCCGCCCGATCGG
>DAIOWL010000156.1:8156-10625 GCA_036758545.1 Streptosporangiaceae bacterium
GCCGCATGGCTACCGTCGCCGCGGTCATCGCCTCGACCCACCACCCGTTCTACTACCGGGCCAGCACCTCGGCTGGCCCGGACCGGCCGCCGTTCGCCGACGAGTGGGTGGCCAAGATCGAGGCGTTCCGCCAGACGCTCACCCGGGCCGAGCCCGATGTCCTGGTCATGGTCGGCAGCGACCACTTCCACCAGCTGTGGCTGGACAACATGCCGCAGTTCCTGGTGGGCAAGGCACCGTTCTTCGACGCGAACTGGTACAACGAGGAACGCGAGTTCGGCCTGCCGCGGATGCGGCTGGCGGGCGACGAGGACCTGGCCGCCTACCTGCTGCGGGAGGGCCTGGACGCCGGCTTCGACCTGGCCTTCAGCAACGAGCTGCGGATCGACCACAGCGTGACCTGCCCGATCATCACCCTGCGGCCGCAGGCCGACCTGCCCATCGTGCCGGTCTACACCAACATCTTCGCGCCGCCGATGCCCCGGCCTTCGCGGTTCGTCGAGCTGGGCCGGGCGCTGCGGCGGATGGTCGAGGCCTGGCCGTCGGACAAGCGGGTGGCCATCATCGGCACCGGGCACCTGTCGCTGGAGCTCGGCGGCCCGCGCCAGTTCGGCCCGCACGGCCCCGACCCGGAGTTCGACCGCAAGGCGGTGGCCTGGATCGCCAACGGCGACGTCGACGGCTGCCTGAGCGAGGTCACGCTGGACAGCCTGCACGCCCCCGGCAACGCTACCCACGGCTTCATGGACTTCATGCTGATGATGGGCGCGGCCGGCGACGGCGTGAAGGCCGACTACACCGACAGCCTGGACCTGTTCCACACCATGGAGGCCTACTTCACCTGGTACCCGGAAGGAGCTGTGTCGTCGTGAGCACGTACCTGCTGGACAAGTTCCTGTACACGGTGGACCGGGATCCCGACCTGGTCGAGCGGTACCGTTCGGATCCCGCGGGGACGGTGGAGTGGTGGGAGGGGGAGATCGCGAACTCCATCCTCAACTGCCATGGCGCGGAGAGGTCGACCTGGCTGGCGTTCTCCGAAGACGAGCGGCGGGCGCTGCGCGATCACGATCACGTGGCGTTGTTCGGTATGGGCGCCCACCCGTTCCTGACCCTGACCCTGTTCATCGCGATGTTCGAGCGCGACCACGGGCCGCTGGAGTACCAGATCGCCTACGCCCGGGCCATGGAGCACATCACGCTCCCCTACCCCGACATCGCGACCTGAGGCGAGCCGGCCGTTTACGGCGACACACCCGGATCGGCGATTGCCCGCCTGCTGCTCCCCCGGGGCCCTAGAATCCTGCACGCGGGGCCGCGAACAAGCCGGGAGAACTATGGCTGGGGTCCTGCTGGAACCGGGTACTCGCCTGCTGCACATCGGCCCGCACAAGACCGGCACCACCGCCATCCAGGGCGCCCTGCACCTGGCCAGGGAGCGACTGGCCGCCGAGGGCGTGGTCTATCCCGGCCGGGGCCGGCAGCCGTTGTGGCCCATCCTCGCCGTCACCGGTCAGCCCGCCCTGCTCGGCGGGCCGCGCCCCGAGATCTCCTACTGGGACAGCCTGGTCCGTGACGTCCGCGCGGCCGGCGACCAGCGTGTGGTGCTGAGCAGCGAGTTCTTCGCCGAGGCGGACGACGCCACGGCCCGCCGGGTGATCGCGGACCTGGGCGGGGCCAGGGTCCATGTCGTGGTGACGCTGCGCTCCCTCACCCGGATCCTGCCGTCGCAATGGCAGCAATATCTGCAAAATGGCTTTCATTTCCGGTATCTGGAATGGCTCGAAGGAATACTCAGCGAGCCGCCGCGCACACCGACGCCGGGTTTCTGGCGCCGACACAGGCATGACGCTCTGGTAACCCGCTGGGCCGCCGAGAACGGCCCGGAAAACCTCACCGTCATCGTGCTCGACGAATCAGACCGGCTGATGCTGCTGCGCGTCTTCGAATCGATGCTCGGCCTGCCCCCCGGCTTCCTTGTGCCCGAGGAAAGGGCGGTGAACCGGTCCCTCACCGCGGCGGAGGCCGAACTCGTCCGGCTGCTCAACTCCGAATTCAGCCGGCGCGGCTGGCCGCACCGCGACTACGCCAGGTTCATGCGCTACGGCGCGGTCGAGCACATGAAGGACGCCCGCCGGCCTTCGCCGGGCGAACCGAAGATCGCGACCCCGGCCTGGGCCCTGGCCCGCGCCGCGGAGATCAGTGCCGAGATGGCCGCCGGCATCGAGGCGCTCGGCGTGAACATCGTCGGCGACATCTCCTCGCTGGGCAAACTACCCGCGGACGGGCCGGACCTAGCGGCCGACGGGCCGGACCCGGCCGGGCAGGGCCTAGCCGCGGACACGGGCGACGCGTCCGCGCCGCCGATGGTGCCCGTCGAGGCCGCTGTCCGCGCCACGATCGGCGCCTTCATCGCCGGCGGGGCGGGCGGCCAGACCGCCGAGGAGATCGTCCGCGACCTGGACACCA
>DAIOWL010000157.1:0-2455 GCA_036758545.1 Streptosporangiaceae bacterium
CGATCCCGGCCGAACCGGCGGAGCCGGACGCGCTGCCCCCGGCCCTCAAGCCGTTCGGCGCCGTACCGCCGCTGGTCACCGACATCAACCTCTCGGTCGACGACAAGTTCCTCTACGTCTCCTGCTGGGGCATTGGCGAGCTCAAGCAGTACGACGTGAGCGACCCGGCGAACCCGCGCGAGGTCGGCTCGGTCCGGCTCGGCGGCATCACCGGGCGCGTCGCGCACCCGGCGGCGCCGGGCGAGGCGCTGGCCGGCGGCCCGCAGATGGTCGAGGTCAGCCGGGACGGCAAGCGGATCTACGTGACCAACTCGCTGTACGGCTCGTGGGACGACCAGTTCTACCCCGATGGCGTGGGCAGCTGGTTCGCCAAGATCGACACGGATCCGGCCGCGGGCGGCGGGCTGAGGGTGGACGAGAAGTTCTTCCCGCGCGGCGAGGATTTCCGCGGCCGGCGGGTGCACCAGGTCCGGCTGGGCGGCGGCGACGCGTCCTCGGACTCCTACTGCTACCCGTCGTGATAATGGTTAGCCGGGGCGGCCACGCCCCGGCTAACCTGCAGCCATGCCAGTCGACTTCTCGAGATTCGCAGCCGTGCTCCGCGACCTGGGCGTCGCGGGCGAGGTAAGGGAACTGCCGGAAAGCGCGCCGACGGCCGCCGCCGCGGCCGCGCAGCTCGGCTGTGAGCTCGGGGCGATCGCCAACAGCCTCGTGTTCAGCGCGGACGGGGCGCCGCTCCTGGTCATGACCAGCGGCGCCCACCGCGTGGACACGGCTAAGGTAGCGAACCTGATCGGCGCTTCCGAGGTGGCACGAGCCAACGCGCGTTCGGTCCGTGAGTGGACGGGTCAGGCCATCGGCGGCGTCGCGCCGGTCGGCTACCCCAGCCCGATCAGGACCCTAGTGGATACCTGGCTGGACAAGTACGACGAGATCTGGGCGGCGGGCGGCCACCCGCATACCGTCTTTCCCACCTCCTACGCCGAGCTCATCCGCATCACCAACGGCACCCCGGCCGACGTCGGCGAATGAGAGGCGGCCGTCTTCTTGCCGCGGTCCGGCCGCGGTGTCGCGTTAGCCGCGCGGTTTGCTCCACAGCAGCGAGTAGCGGAACAGCAGGTGGCGGCGGTAGCGCACGCCCGGCAGGGTGCGCCGGGCGGTCGCCCGGACCTCCGCCCAGGTCATCTCCGGGTCCTTGATGGGCGCGCCGGGACCGCTCTTGCCGCGGACGGCCCGGTAGGCGAGGCCGACCGGGATCCCGGGCGCGTCGGCCAGGTAGTCGCCGAACGACCCGTGAGCGGCCAGCCCGACGACCGCGAGACGGCCACCGGGCCGGAGCGTGCGAGCCATGGCGGCCAGGGCCGCCGCGAAGTCCATGTGGTGCAGCGAGGTGTTCGCGCACGCGAAGTCGAAGCTGGCGTCGGCCAGCGGGTAGGCCAGGTAGTCCGCTTCGACCACCGACACCCGGCCCGGGCCGGCCGCCTGCGCCCTGGACCGTGCCAGCGCGACCATCGGCGCATCGCGGTCGATCGCAGTGACCTCCGCACAGCGCTCGGCGAGCCTGCTGGCCAGCAGGCCGTCTCCGCAGCCGACCTCGAGCGCGGCGCCGCAGCCCGGCGGTACCGCCCGGAGGATGACCGGCTGGTAGTGCACGTTGTGGTTCCAGTAGTCAGCCCGCGCCACCACGCCTCCACGCCTCCCGCGTCACGCGTCCCGGATCCGGAGGATACCGTTGGCCCCATGCGGGCACTCATCATCGTTGATGTACAGAACGACTTCTGCGAGGGCGGCTCGCTCGGCGTGGCCGGCGGCGCCGCGGTGGCGCGCGCGATCAGCGAGCACGTGGCGAGCGAACCCGGCTACGGGCACGTGGTGGCCAGCAAGGACTTCCACATCGACCCGGGCGGTCACTTCTCCGACCATCCGGACTATGCGGCGTCCTGGCCGCCGCACTGCGTGGCCGGGACGGCCGGCTCGGATTTTCACCCGAACCTGGACACCGCGGCCTTGGAGACGGTGTTCCTGAAGGGCCGGCACGCGGCCGCTTACAGCGGGTTCGAAGGCACCGACGAGAGCGGGACGCCGCTGGCCGACTGGCTGCGCGGGCATGACGTGGACGAGGTCGACGTGGTGGGCATCGCGACGGACTACTGCGTGCACGCCACCGCCGCGGACGCGGCCCGGGCGGGCTTCGCCACCCGGGTCCTGCTCGGCCTCACCGTGGGCGTGGCCCCCTACTCGACGGCCAAGGCCATCGAGGACCTGCGCTCCCTTAACGTCAGCCTCACTGGCACCCCGGCGGGCGCCTCCTAGCCGCTGCGCTATCCGGTAGAAAGTCACTCTCTACCGGATCTATGCGGTAGAGAGTCACATTCACTGAATCTGGAGCTGGAAACTTTGTCGCTTTTGTCCGAGTTGGAAGGCCGGGCTGGGGCGAGGCGGGCAGGTTTCAACG
>DAIOWL010000157.1:2555-4357 GCA_036758545.1 Streptosporangiaceae bacterium
ATGGTGTCGATGCGGTCGCGGATCTGGTCGGCGGTGGCCTGCGGGAGCGGCGGGCCGCCGCAGGTCCGGCGCAGCTCGTTGTGGATGACGCCGTGGGGCTGGCCGGTGCGGTGACTCCAGGCGCCGACCAGGCCGTTGAGTTCCTTGCGCAGCGCGGCTAGGGCCTGGCGGCTTACAGGAGGTGCGGCGGGAGGGGCCTGCGGGGTTGATGAGATTTGCAGGACGGCGGCGCTGGCGGGGGCGGCGTGGGCGGCTGGGGTGGAGGGGGCGGCGCGGGTGCGGGCGGATAGCTGGGTGTCCTGGCGCTTGCGGAGCAGGGTGCGGACCTGGTCCGGGTCGAGCAGGCCGGGCAGGCCGAGGAAGTCCTCTTCCTCCGGCGAGCCGGCCGCCGTGGCGGTGCCGAACTCGCCGCCGTCGTACAGCACCCGGTCGAAGTGCGCGGACGCGTTGAGGGCGGTGAAGGCGGGCTCGTCGAGCGGGGCGTCCGGGGTGTCGCGCTCGCGCAGCGCCTCGGCCAGCGCGAGCTCGTCCTCCTCACCGGCCGCGCCGGCGGCGCGGAGCACGTGGTCGCGTTCGGCCTCGAGCTCGGCGGCATACGAGAGCAGGATCGGGACTGACGGCAGAAACACGGACGCGGTCTCGCCGCGCCGCCGGGCGCGGACGAACCGGCCGACCGCCTGGGCGAAGAACAGCGCGGTGGACACGCTGGTCGTGTACACGCCGACGGCGAGGCGCGGGATGTCCACGCCCTCGGACACCATCCGCACCGCGACCATCCAGCGCTCGTCGGACGAAGCGAACGCGGAGATCTTCCTGCTCGCGGTCTTGTCGTCGGACAGCACCACGACCGGGCGCTTGCCGGTGAGCCCGCGCAGCAGCGCGGCGTACGCCCGGGCATCCTCGTGATCGCCCGCGATGACCAGGCCGCCCGCGTCGGGCATGCCGCGGCGCACCTCGGTCAGCCGCTTGTCGGCGGCCTCCAGCACCCGGCTGACCCACTCCCCCGCCGGGTCCAGCGCGGTCCGCCAGGCCTGCGCGATCTGGTCCTTGGTCATCGGCGTGCCCAGGGTCGCGGTGATCTCGTCGCCGGCCCGGGTGCGCCAGCGCATCTCGCCCGAGTAGGCCAGGAAGATCACCGGCCGGACCACGCCGTCCTCAAGCGCGGGACCGTAGCCGTAGACGTAATCCGAGGCGCTGCGCTTGCCACCGCCGGCCTCGTCGAGGTAAGTGACGAACGGGATCGGGTTGGCGTCGCTGCGGAACGGCGTGCCGGTCAGCGCGAGCCTGCGCCGCGCCGGGTCGAACGCCTCCTTGACCGCGTCTCCCCAGGACAGCGCGTCGCCCGCGTGGTGGATCTCGTCGAAGATGACCAGCGTGCGCCGGTTCTCCGTGCGCTGCCTGTGCAGCGCCGGGTGCGCCGCGACCTGGGCGTAGGTGACGGCTACCCCGGCGAAGTCGGCGCCGGCCCGGCCCTGCGCGTTGCGGTACGCCGGGTCGATCGCGATGCCGAACCTGGCGGCAGCCGCCGCCCACTGGTGCTTGAGGTGCTCGGTCGGCGTGACGACGGTGAGGAACGCCACCTCGCGCCGGGCCAGCAGCTCGGCCGCCACCGTCAGCGCGTAGGTCGTCTTGCCCGCTCCGGGCGTGGCCACGAGCAGGAAGTCGCGTCTCGGCATCCGGAAGTACTCGTGATAGGCGTCCTTCTGCCAGCCGCGAAGGCCAGGAAGGAGATCATCCCGAACGGTCTGGGTTTCAGCAGCGTCAGATCGAGGGGTGGTCACGAGGCCGAAATGCTACCGGCG
>DAIOWL010000157.1:4457-10613 GCA_036758545.1 Streptosporangiaceae bacterium
CGTCTAGTTAAGGCCGGGGTCGTCGGGATACGTCGCCACGTAGGCGAGCTCGCCGCCCTGGCGGCGCAGCACCGCCGGCCACAGCTGCTCCGGCTCCGGGCAGAACGCGTCGGACGGCTCGGCCGGGAGTACGTACCAGGCGCCCTCCTCGATCTCGGCCTGGAGCTGGCCGGCGGTCCAGCCGGCGTAGCCCGCGTACACCCGGAGCGAGGCGATGGCCGCGGCGATCAGGTCCGGCGGGGCGTCCAGGTCGACCAGGCCGAGCCGGGCCACGGCGCCGGGAATGGGCTCAGCGCCGCCCTCCAGCGGGTGCCAGCCCACCGGCTCGTCGGTGCCGGGCACGTGGGCCAGGGCGAGCGCGCTGTTCGGCGAGACCGGGCCGCCGGTGAACACGACCGAGGGGTCGGTGGCCAGTTCGGTCCACGGTTCGAGCACCTGGCCCACCGGGACCTTGGTCGGCCGGTTCAGCACGACGCCGAGCGTGCCCTGCTCGGCCTCGTGCTCGACGACGAGGACGACGCTGCGGCGGAAGTTGGGATCGCCGAGCATCGGGGTGGCCACGAGCAGCCGGCCGGCCAGGGCTTCCGATGCCATGTCGTCCATATTTCTATCATCGGTCAAGCTGCTGGGTGGCGGCGTCCCGCACCGCCACGGCGACCGACGAGGCCACGTCCGGGTGGAACACCGACGGGATGATGTAGTGCGGCCCGATCTCGTCCGGCGACACCACGTCCGCGAGCGCCTGCGCCGCGGCGATCAGCATCTCGTCGCTCACGTGCCGGCTCTGCGCGTCGAGCAGCCCGCGGAACACCCCGGGGAAGGCGAGCACGTTGTTGATCTGGTTCGGGTAGTCGCTGCGGCCGGTGGCCACGACGGCGGCGTGCTCCATGGCCGCTTCGGGATCCACCTCGGGATCGGGGTTGGCCAGCGCGAACACGATGGCGTTGCGGGCCATGGCGGCGACGTCGTCGCCGGACAGGATGCCCGGCGCGGACAGCCCGATGAACACGTCGGCGTCCCGGACCGCCCCGGCCAGGTCCCCGGCGTAGCCGGCGGAGTTGGTGCGCTCCGCGATCCAGCGCAGGCTGTCGTTCAGGCCCGGCCGGGCCAGGTGCACGGCGCCCCGGTCGTCGCAGACCACGATGTTGCCCGCGGTGGCGCCGGCGCCCATGAGCAGCTTGAGCACGGCGGTGCCGGCCGCGCCCGCCCCGGCCATGGCCACGCGCACCTCGGGCAGCTTCTTGCCCACCACCCGCAGCGCGTTGGTCAGCGCGGCCATCACCACGATCGCCGTGCCGTGCTGGTCGTCGTGGAACACCGGGATGTCGAGCAGCCCGCGCAGCCTGGCCTCCACCTCGAAGCAGCGCGGCGCGCTGATGTCCTCCAGGTTGATGCCGCCGAACCCGGGCGCGATCAGCTGCACCGCCCGGACGATCTCGTCGGTGTCCTGGCTGTCCAGGCAGATCGGCCAGGCATCGATGTCGGCGAACCGCTTGAACAGGGCCGCCTTGCCCTCCATCACGGGCAGCGCGGCGTACGGCCCGATGTTGCCCAGGCCGAGCACGGCCGAGCCGTCGGTGACCACGGCCACCGAGTTCCGCTTGACGGTGAGGCGGCGGGCGTCCTCGCGGTTCCCGGCGATCGCCATCGCGACCCGGCCCACGCCCGGGGTGTACGCCATGGACAGGTCGTCCCGGTTCCGCAGCGGCACCTTGGACCGCATCTCGATCTTCCCGCCCAGGTGCAGCAGGAACGTGCGGTCGCTGACCTTGTGCACGGTCACGCCGTCGATGGCCGCCAGCGCGGTCACCAGGGCCTCGCTGTGCTCTTCGCCGCGCGCGGCGCAGGTGACGTCGACCCGCAGCTTGTCGCCGCGCCCGGCGGTCACGTCCAGCGCGGTCACCACGCCGCCGGCTTGCTCCACGGCCCGGGTGATCGCGCTGACCGCGCGGCCGCGGCTGGCCACCTCGAGCCGCACGGTGATCGAGTAGGAGACGCTCGGCCCCATCGCCACGTTGTTCCCGCCTTTCGCCGGAACCCAGGGTACGGCCCGCACCGCGTAGGCTGGGAAGGTGAGTATGGAATCGGTCGTCACGACGACTGCCGGCAAGGCGGATGGGGACGCGCCCGCGGTCGACGTCACCCGGCTCCGGGTCGCGCTGGCCCGGCTGGCCCGCCGCCTGCGCAAGCACGAGCTGGCCGGGCTGACTCCCACCCAGCTCGCCGCGCTGGCCACGGTCGAGCGGTCCGGGCCGATGCGGCTCGGCGACCTGGCCGCGGCCGAGGGCATCGCGCCGTCCACGCTCACCCGGCTGGTGACCGCGCTGGAGGAGAGCGGCTACGTGCGGCGGCACGCCGACCCGCGCGACGCGCGCGCCAGCACCATGGTCATCACCCCGCGCGGCCACGACACGCTGGAGCGGCTGCGCACCGAGAGCACCCTGGTGCTGGCGGCGAGCCTGCAGCTGCTTTCCGCCGAGCAGCGCTCCGCGCTGGCCGACGCGCTGCCCGTGCTCGAGCTGCTGGCCGAGCCGCCCGGTGCCGACCCGGGCGGGGCCCGGACCTGAGAAAGCAGGACGCTGACCGGCGGCACGCGCCCGGCCCGTTAGGTACTAATGATCGTGCAGTAGCTCGGCCAGGCGGCGGGCTAGCTCGTCACGTTCCCTCGTGACCACGGCCAGCTGCCGCTCGAGCTCGATGATGCGGCGGATGGCCTGCAGCGTGATGCCCTCGTCCGCCATCGAGACCACCTGCTGGATGACGCGGATCTCGTAGCGGGTGTAGCGGCGCTGGCCCCCGGCCGACCGCTGCGGCGAGACCACCCGCAGCTCGTCCACGCGGCGCAGGAAGGCCTGCTTGACCGCGAGCATCTCGGCGACCTGCCCGACCGTGAACAGCGGGGCGTGCTCGTCGTCGAGTGGCGTCGGTGCCATGGTGTCCTCACCTCCTGCCCAGATAGTAAGGTGCCGGACATGGTAAGCGGCCGGCCGGACGCATCTGCGCCGGCCGGCCGCTCGTCTATTCAGTGAGCTGCGCTGACTGTGGTCAGGCGGCGAGCTCGTCCTTGGTGTCCGCCTGGGCGATCTCGACCTTGCGGACCTCGATCTTGCGCGGCTTCGCCTGCTCGGTGACCGGGATCCGGACCTCGAGCACGCCGTTGGCGTAGCTGGCCTCGAGCGCGTCGGCGTTCAGGGTCTCCGGCAGCCGCAGGCGGCGGGTGAACGTGCCCATCGTGCGCTCGCGCACGAAGAACTTGTCGTTCTCGGTCCGCTCTTCCTCGCGCTTCCCGCTGATCGTCAGGATCCCGCGGTCGACGGTGACCTCGAGCTGCTCGGGGTCGATACCGGGCACGTCAAGCTTCAGCGTGACGTCGCCCTCGTGCCGCACGACGTCCAGCGCCGGGGCCGAAGCCTGGCCGAACGCGTTGCGGGCCAGACGCTGGAAGTCCCGGGTGAACGGGTCAAACCTGGTGTAATACATCTTTGCCTCACCTCCGAAATTTCAATTTGCGGAGGATTCGGCCGGGAGCCCGGATTCGCACCCTCCAGTCGCAAGTAACTTACAACTGGATTTGCATATTCCCTTACATCAGGCCGAAAAGTTTCCTCTCTTCAGAACAGCAGCGAGGACAGGGCCGAACGGGCCTTCTTGACCTGCGGATCGTTCGGCGGGAGGAGCTCGAACAGCCCGACCAGGTGCACGCGGGCCTGGTCGCGTTCCTCACCCGAGGTCCGCCGCACCACGCCGAGCAGCCGGTTGAACGCCTCCTCGATCCGGCCCGTGGCCATGTCGATGTCGGCCACCCGGGCCTGGGCCTCGACGTCGGCGGGGTGTTCGGCCGCGTCCCGGCGGGCCTTGGCCTGGTCGTAGGAGCTGACCCGGCGGATCAGGTTGACCTGGGCCAGCCCGGTCTTGGCCACCGGGTCGGCCGGGTTGACCGCGAGCTCCTGCTCGAACGCCTGGGCCGCGCCGTCCAGGTCGCCGCGCTCCATGGCCGCGCGGGCGTCGGCGTAGGCCACGGGAATCTCGGGACCCGCGTCCCGGGGAAGCCGGGCATCGGCGTCAGCCTGGGCGCCGTCCTGCTCGTCTTCCGCGGCGCCGGCCGGGGCCGACAGCTGCATGCCCATCTTCTCCGCGGCCTCCAGGACCTGACCGATCCACTGCCGGACCTGGCCCTCGGGCATGGCGCCGAGGAAGCCGTCCACCAGCTGGCCGCCGATGACCGCCACCACCATGGGGATGCTCTGCACCTGCAGCGCCGCGCTCAGCTGCGGGTTGGCGTCCACGTCGACCTTGGCCAGGATCCACTGGCCGCCCGCCTCGGCGGCGAGCTTCTCCAGCACCGGGGAGAGCTGCTTGCACGGGCCGCACCACTCCGCCCACAGGTCCATGATCACGGGGGTGGTACGGGAGCGCTCCACCACGTCGGTGTTGAAGGTTTCCTCGGTCACGTCGATGACGAGCCCGTTGCCGGCCGGGGTCGAAGGGCCCGGGGCGCCGGGCTGGGAGGGTGACTGGGCCGCCTGCTGCCTGCGTTGCGCGGCCGCCTGGCGCGCACCCAGATCGACGGCTCCGTAAAGCGAAAAATCTCGCGGCTGCATGGTTCCATCCTGCCGTATGTGCACTACTCGCTGATCCGGACCCGGCCGTTGAGCCGGACCTGATCGCGGAACGCTATGAATATGGACTTCCAGGGCGTTCTAACGCCGTGGGACCCGGGTTTCATGTCCGGGGGCCGTCAGAGGGCGCGGCCGAGGTAGGTGACCGTGGTCTCGCCTGGTCGGGCGATCTCCAGCCGGCGGAAGCCGAGGCGGTGGTAGAAGCCGAGGGCCCTGGTATTGGCCGTGGTCACGGTGACATGCACCCCCGATGCCCCGGCCTGGGCCGCCGCCGCGTAGAACGTCTCCATCATGGCCCGGCCGTGGCCGGCCCCCTGGAACGGCGGCAGCAGGTCGATGTGCAGGTGCGCCGGGTACGCCTCCAGGCCCGGCCAGACCAGCCGCTCCGGCCGGTAGTGCAGGGCGACCATCTCCTCATCCGGGCTCGTCGGCGGGTCCGGCGGGACCTGGTACCGGCCGGCCAGGTGGGGGATCCAGCGCGCCCGGTAGGCACGGGCGAACGCGGCCGTGTCCGGCGTCCCGATCACGTAGCCGACCGCTCGTTGCCCGTCGTCCAGGACGAAGGCGAAGTCCGGCTCCAGGAAGACGTACGGGCCGGCGAACAGGTCGGGCATCAGGTCGTCGCTGTGGTACTTGCCCCGGGCGTCCCCGCCGACGTCGGCGGTCCGGACGCAGACGTCGTAGACCGCGGCGTGATCGCTCGCGCGGTACGGCCGGATCACGGCTGTTGTCTGGTGCATTCTCTGACTATAGTCAGAGAACATGGAGCAGGCGATGATCGATCAGGTCCGGCGGTTCAACCGGGCCGTCACCCAGCGAGCCGGCGCACTGGACGACGAGTTCCTGGCCCGCGGCCGGCCGCTCGGGCAGGCCCGGGTGCTGTGGGAGATCGGCCCGGACGGCCGCGACGTCAGGGACCTGCGCGCCCGGCTGGACCTGGACTCGGGCTACCTGAGCAGACTGCTGCGGGCGCTGGAACGGGACGGGCTGGTCACCGTCGAGGCGAACGAGGCGGACGGGAGGATCAGGACGGCGCGGCTCACCGTCGCCGGTCAGGCCGAACGGGCCGAGTTCGACCGCCTCTCCGACGACGCCGCCGTCTCGCTGCTCGGTCCGCTGAGCGAGCGGCAGCGTGGCCGACTCGTCGCCGCCATGGCGGAGGTGGAGCGGCTGCTGGGCGCCTCGGCCATCGTGACCGGCGTGCGCGATCCGAGGGACCCGGACGCCCGGCGCTGCCTGCGGGCCTACGTGGACGAGCTGGCCGGGCGCTTCGACGGCGGCTTCGACCCGGCCCGGAGCATCTCCGCGGCCGATCACGAGATGACCCCGCCCGCGGGGCTGTTCCTGGTCGCGACGCTGCACGGGGAGCCGGCCGGCTGCGGCGGGCTGAAGTTCCATCCCGGCGCGCCTGCCGAGGTCAAGCGGATGTGGATCGCGCCCGCGGTCCGCGGCCTCGGCCTCGGCCGCCGGCTGCTGGCCGAGCTCGAGGCCCGAGCCGTGGCAGAGGGGGTCCGGGTGCTGCGGCTGGAGACCAACC
>DAIOWL010000158.1:0-2197 GCA_036758545.1 Streptosporangiaceae bacterium
GATCTCGTGGTTCTTGGCGGACGCGATGGAGAACCGCAGCCGCTGGGCCATGCCAGTCGAGTAGGTGCGCATCGGGTAGTCGATGAAGTTGCCGACTCCGGAGAAGTCCACGATGGACTGGTACCGGTCCTTGGTCTCCTGCGGGGTCATGCCCATGGCCAGGCAGCCGAGCACCACGTTCCGCTCCCCGGTCAGGTCGTCGAGCAGCGCGGCGTTGACCCCGAGCAGGGCGGCCTGCCCGCTGCTGTAGACACAGCCCTGCTCCGGCGGGAGCAGGCCGGCGATGGCCTGCAGCAGGGTCGACTTGCCCGAGCCGTTCCTGCCGATGATGCCCACCGCGTCGCCGTGGTTGATCACGAACGAGATACCCCTGATCGCGTGCACCTCGCGCACCGACGGGCGGCGCTGGCGCTTGATCACCCGCATCAGCGCGGTCGCGGCGGTGCCCTTGTCGCCGCCCGCGCCGTACACGCGGTAGAC
This sequence comes from Streptosporangiaceae bacterium, assembly GCA_036758545.1. GTDB lineage: Bacteria > Actinomycetota > Actinomycetes > Streptosporangiales > Streptosporangiaceae > Palsa-504. Next base: position 481 of record DAIOWL010000158.1, read on the forward strand.
CACGTGCAGGTCATCGACGATGACGGTGGGCTCAGGACCGTCAGATTCAGGCCCGCTAGCCACGGCCGTACCTCGTTTCCGCTTGCCAGAAGAACACGAACCCCACCACCAGTGCCACGATCGCCCAGCCGATGCCCCACAGCCACAGCCCGTTCATCGGCACTACCCCGTGGCAGTAGGCACTGTATTCGAGGTACGCCTTCTTCCCGGTGTGGTAGAGGGCGCAATTCCCGGCGCTGTACGGCTTGCTGCCAGGCCAGCCGATCCGCTGCGACTGCAGTATCGAGTTCCGCACCAGGCCGATGTACACCGCGGCGGGGTTGACCTGCAGCAGGTACGTGATCGTCGGATGATGCCGGAGCGAGCCGATCGTCTGGATGCTGAACATGACCCCGGAGGCGTACAGCCAGGTCCGGACGAGGAACGGCAGCAGCTGGCTGAAGTCATCCGCGCCGGCGCCCAGCCGGGCCAGGCTCAGGCCCATGCCGATGTTGAACACCGCCTGGAGCGCCAGGGCCGGGAGGGCGAGCAGCCAGTACCAGGTCAGCGGCTCGCCTGAGGCCAGCACGATCACGGTGAGCACGACCATCGACATGACCAGCTGCTCGAGCTCGATCAGCACGTACCCGATGGGCAGGCAGGCCCGCGGGAAGGGCAGCGCCCGGATCAGCGGCAGGCTGTCCGGCATGACCCGGGACGTGGTGATGAACGCCCGCTGGGTGAAGTTGAAAATGAAGATCCCGGTGATGAGGAAGGCCAGGAAGTTCGGCACACCGCGGCTGGTGTCCAGGATGATGCCGAAGATCAGGTAGTAGACGGCGGCGTTCAGCAGCGGGGTGAGCACCTGCCACAGCTGGCCGAGCCTGGCCTCGGTGTACATCGCGACGTTGCGCGCGGTCGCGAAGCCCACGATGAAGTGGCGCCGGTCCCACAACTGCCTGGCGTAGACGAGCACGCCGGGCCTGGCCGCGCTCGGCCGGAGCCCGTACCTGGCCGCCAGGTCGGCGAGCGGCTCGCCGGCCAGGGTGGACGCATCTATCTCGGGGATCACCAGGTCGTCGGTCAGCGTGCCCGGACCGCCCTGGTCGCGTGTGCGCTCCTTCATCCGGGCGAGCCTGCGGCGCACCGGACGACCCGCGCGCTGGGGGATGGACTGACAACCTTCACGGACAGACGTTACCGTGCCCGCGGCGGGTACCGGGGCCACCGCGGGTTTCTGCTGGGGCGCCGTTACCGTTCAGATATCTAGAGTGCTCACGTGTTTCCGCAGCGCTCTCACGGGGCATTTCCGCTCGTACCGGGTTCGCTCAAGGTCGGACAGACGGACTGGGGCTGGCATGGAGGTGACTGCGGCGAGCGTACTGCTGCTCCCGTTCGCGGCGGCAAGTGTCGGCGTGGCCCGGCGGCGCCTGGTGTCGGACCTGATCGCGGCCGATGTCTACGATTCCGCCGTCTGTGACGTCGCGCTGGTCATCAGCGAGCTGTTCAGCAACGCCCTGCGGCACGCGGCGCCGCTGCCCGGGGCCAAGATCCGCGTGGCCTGGCGCATCGACCCGGGCTGCGTCCAGGTCTCGGTCAGCGACGGCGGCGGGGCCACCATGCCCGAGCTGGGCCAGCCGACCCCGGGGGCGACCGGGGGGCGGGGACTGCGGATCGTGGAGAAGCTGTCCACCCGCTGGGGGACGAGCAGCGGCGAGGACGGCACCACGGTATGGGC
>DAIOWL010000158.1:2297-5131 GCA_036758545.1 Streptosporangiaceae bacterium
CGGTATCGATGTGATTACGGTGCCGGGCAGCGAACTGTGCGGCTCCCGCGGCGGTCCGCGCAGCCTGTGCTGCCCGGTGAGCAGGGATCCGGCCCCGCTCCCCGGCGACTTATGCACCGAACTCTAAGGATGCGCTCAGCGTAGTTGCCTGGCTTCCGGCCGCCGGGAGCGGTAAGGTTCGGCTCGTGGAGCTAAATGTCTCGAGTCGATTTCATGATGATCACACAATCGTGACCATTTCCGGTGAGATCGATCTCTATACCGCTCCGCGCCTGCACAGCGAGCTCGGCGCGGTCCTGGCTGACGGCATGCCCACCCGGGTCGTGATCGACATGTCCGGCGTGGAGTTCTGCGACTCGACCGGCATGAACGTGCTGCTCTCCTGCCTGCGCCGGGTGCGCGAGCGGGGCGGCGAGCTCGAGATCGCCTCCCCCAAGCCCGCGGTACGCAAGATCCTCCAGGTGACCGGTCTCGACTCGGTGTTCACCCTGGTCGATGACGCCAACCGGAGCAGGCCGAAGCCGGCCGTTCCGCAGTAGGCGGTACCGCAGAGTGGGCGCGGCCGGTAACCGGTTCGCCTAGTATCGGCCCCATGTCAGCACGGTCCCAGGGCGATGACGTCGCGGTGGTCATCCCGGCGCGGGACGAAGCCGACCGCATCCGCCAGACCGTGACGGCGGCGGCCGGGCTGCCCGGCGTCGGCCTCGTCGTGGTCGTCGACGACGGTTCCCGCGACGGAACCGGCACCGCTGCCCGCCGCGCGGGCGCCGTGGTGCTGCGGCACGCCCGCAACCGGGGCAAGGCGGCCGCGATGCAGAGCGGCGCGAACGCGGTGGGCCTGGTCGACCAGCGGGAGCGCCGTGAGCGCCCCCGGCACCTGCTGTTCCTCGACGCGGACCTGGCCGAGTCGGCCGCGCAGGCCGGCCCGCTGACCGATCCGGTACTGGCGGATAGGGCCGACATGACCATCGCCGTCTTCGCCGCGACCGTCAAGCTCGGCGGGCACGGCCTGGTCGTCGGGCTGTCCGGGGCCGGCATCCGCCGCGCGGTCGGCTGGCAGCCGGCCCAGCCGCTGAACGGCCAGCGCTGCCTGACCCGGGCGGCGTTCGAGGCCGCGCGCCCGCTGGCGCGCGGCTGGGGCGTGGAGACCGCGCTCACCATCGACCTGCTGCGCCAGGGCTTCCGCGTCACCGAGGTCGAGGTGGAGCTCGCTCACCGGGCCACCGGCACTGGCCTGCGCGCCCAGCTGCACCGCGCGCACCAGCTCGCCGACGTCGCCAGGGCCCTCGCCGCCCGGCGATGAGCGGTCGGCCGGGGCGCGCGGAGTCGGCCGGGCGCGCGGGGCTCATCGCCATCGGGGCCAGCGTGGCGGGCACGTTCGCGGTGGCGGTGGCCGGTCCCTCGGTCATGGAACCGGCACTGCCGGGCCGCCCGGGTCAGCCGCCGTGGTCGTTCGGCCTGCACCCGTCGCCCTACCTGGCGGTGGGCCTGACCGCGGCCGCGCTGGCCGCCGGGACGCTCGGGCTTGTCCTCGTGCTGCGCGCGGTCCGCGGCGGCTGGTCGGTCCCGGCGCGGGCCGTGCTGGTGGCCGGCCTGCTCGCCGCGGTCGCGCTGACGCTGGTGCCGCCGTTCGGGTCCTCGGACCACCTCAGCTACGCCGCCTACGGGCGGATGCTGGTCACCGGCCACAACCCGTACACCACCACGCCGGCCCAGCTGGCCGCCCTGGGCGACCCGATAGCCCGGGCGGTGCAGGACTGGGCGCGGTCCCCGTCGGTCTACGGTCCGCTCGCGACCGCGATCCAGGCGCTGGCCGCGCTGGCCGGCGGGACCTCGGTGCGGCTCACCGTGTTCGTGCTCGGCCTGGCCAACCTGGCCGCCTTCGCCGGCACCGCGCTGCTGCTGCACCGGATGACCCGCGGGGACCCGACGCGGCAGCTGCGCGCGACCCTGCTGTGGGCGGCCAACCCGCTGCTGCTCCAGGTGCTCGTGGCCGGCGCGCACGTGGACAGCCAGGCGGTCGTGTTCGGCGTCGCGGCCGTGGCTGTCATGTTCTTGGCCAGGGCCGAGGTATCGGCGCCGCGCGCGGCGCTGGCCGGGGCGCTGGTCGGTCTGGGATTCGCGGTCAAGGTCACGATCGCCCTGGTCGGGCTGGGGCTCGCGCTAGCCGTAGTGCTCCGGGCCCAGCGCCAGCCGAGGCCGCTGTGGCGGCGCCAGTGGCCAGCGCTGGCGGGTCTCGCCGCCGGGTTCGCGGTGACGGCGGGTGCGGCGGTGGCCATCGGCGGGTCCGCCATGCTGCGGCAGTCAACTCAGGCGAGCGACATGGTCTCGATCGGGTCCCCGTGGCGGGTGATCCGGACGCTCATTCACCTGGCGGTGACCGGGACGGCAGCGACCGACCTGGTCAAGGCCGGGGCGGTTGCGCTGGCCGTGCTGCTCGCGGTGCTGCTGATCCGCGGGCTGGAACCCGGTTCGGCTGGTTCCCGCGCGGCATACCCGGTGGTGGTCTTCGCGCTGGTGATGGCCTGGCTGTTCGCCTGGCCCTACGTGCTGCCGTGGTACGACGCGCTGGCCTGGGCGCTGCTCGCGCTGGTCCCGCTGGCGCCGGGCGGTGCCGCGGAGGTGCTCGGCTGGATCGTGCTAGCCAGGACCGCCGCATTGGGGTTCGGCTACCTGCCGGCCCGGCAGGCCGACGCGGCGCTGCCGCCCGGCCTCGGCTGGCTGCAGCCGGTGATCAGGCACGGGGTGACGCCGGCGGTGCTGGCCGCGGCCACCGGATGGCTGGTGCTCGCGATGATGCGCGCGCGTCGCGAGAACGGCCCGAACGGGCCGGG
>DAIOWL010000158.1:5231-9358 GCA_036758545.1 Streptosporangiaceae bacterium
GTGCTGGCCTGGATCGCGGCCCTGGCTGCCATCTGGCCGCTGGTCCGCGGGTACCTGACCAGCGTGCCGGACCAGCGGATGGTGGACCTCAACGTCTACCGCACCAGCGGGCTCAGCGTGCTGCAGGGCCAGCCGCTCTACACCGTGCTGACCCCGCCGCCGCAGTTGCTGCCGTTCACGTACCCGCCGGCGGCCGCGCTGTTCGCCGTGCCCCTGGCGCTGCTGCCCTGGTCGGCCGCCCAGCTGGCCTGGGTTCCCTTCGTCTACGTCCCGCTCGCGGTGATCATCTGGTTCGCGTTCGCGCCGCTGCTGCGCCGGGTGTCCCCGGTGCCGCTGCGCGCGGCGGCGTTCGCGGTCCTCTTCGCGGCCGCCGCCTACCTGTTCCCGATGCGCGACGAAATGCGGTTCGGCCAGGTGGACACCGTGCTGCTGGCGCTGGCCGTGGCGGACTGCGCGGCACGGTCGCCGCGCTGGCCACGCGGTGTGCTGGTGGGACTGGCCACCGCGATCAAGCTGGTGCCCGGGGTGTTCATCGTGTACCTGTGGCTGTCCGGGCGGCGGCGCGCCGCGGTCACCGCGGCGGCCGCCGCGCTGGCCTGGACGCTCGGTTCCTGGCTGCTCCTGCCGGGCGACTCGGTCACCTACTGGACGAGCGCGATCTTCCAGTCCGGGCGGCTCGGCTCCAACGCTGGCACCTCCAACCAGTCGCTGCGCGGCGCCCTGCTCAGGGTTTTCCTGCCTGGCCAGGCTCCCGGCGTGCTGTGGGCCGCGGTGGCCGTGCTGGCGGCCGTGGCCGGCTTCGCAGTGGCCCGCCGCCTGGCCCGGCAGGACCGGGAGATGGAGGGCATCGCGGTGACCGCGCTGCTCGGCGTGCTGCTCTCGCCGGTCTCCTGGATCCACCACTACATCGTCGTGGTGGTGGTCATCGGCGCGATCCTGGCGGACGGCCGTTCCCGGCGGCGGATCGCCATCGCGGTCGGCGTCGCGGCGTTCTTCGCGCTGACCGTCCCCTGGTGGGGCCGGTCCCTGCTGAGCCAGCCCGACGTGCCGGCGCTGGCCGCCCGGGTGGTGGAGGACGGGTTCAGCATCGCCGCCGTGGCGCTCATCGTGATACTGGGCATGCTGCCCGCTGCGGAACGGCGCGCCACCGGTACCTGACGCTGCGTGATCGCTATAGTTCGTCACGTGATACCGGTTGCCCTGATCCACCACTGGCTGCTCCTGCACTGGCCGTCAGTAGCCGGGCCCGCCGTGGGGGTGCTCGGCATCCTGATCGCGATCGTCGCGCACCGGCGCGCCGCCCGGGCGGTCGCCGAATGCACGGCGCTGATCAACGGCAGCATCGGCTCACGCGGAACGGTGGACCCCCGGGCGTTCCGGGACCTCGCGGTGGTCCGCTATGACGCGCTGAGCGAGATGTCCGGCCAGCTGTCCTTCTCCGTCGCGCTGCTCAACGCGCTCGGCGACGGCGTGGTGCTCAGCTCGATCAACGGGCGGACGGAGACCCGCACCTACGCGAAGATCATCCGGGCGGGCGCCGGCACGCAGGCGCTCTCGCCGGAAGAGGAGCATGCCGTCCGGGCCGCCCGGCTCGGCCAGGGCCTGCCCGCCGCGGAGCAGGTCGGCCACCCCGAGGTGACGGTCCGGACCCGCCGGTCGATGCCCGCGGCCTAGCCCGGCGGTCCGCAGGCGCGCGCCGCGCCCCCGCGGGCTGGCATCATGTGGGCATGCCTTATGCCTACCTGGGGCCCGAGGGGACGTTTTCCGAGGCGGCGCTGCGCGCCGTCGACCCCGGCGCCGAGCCGCTGTCCTGCCCCACCATCCAGGCCGCCCTCGCCGCGGTGCGCGACGGCACGGCCGAGCGGGCCGTGGTCCCGATCGAGAGCTCGGTCGAGGGCGTGGTCACCGCGACCCTCGACGACCTGGCCACCGGGAACGGCATGGTCATCCGGGCGGAACTGCAGATCCCCATCGCGTTCGCGCTGCTGTCCAGGCCCGGGACCGGGCTCGGCGACATCAAGCGGGTCGGCGGGCACCCGCAGTCCATGCCGCAGTGCCGCGGCTGGCTCGCCGCCAACCTGCCGGACTGCGAGTGGGTGCCGCTGGCGTCCAACGCCGAGGCGGCCCCCCAGGCCGCGGACGGGCAGGTGGACGCGGCGCTGGCCGGCGCCTTCGCCGCGGACCGGTACGAACTGGCCGTCATCGCCCCCGACGTGCACGACCGGGCCAGCGCCGTCACCCGGTTCGTCGTGGTGTCACCGCCGGGGCCGCTGCCCGCGCGCACCGGCGCGGACCGCACCTCGGTGGCGCTGTTCCTCGCCGAGGACCACCCGGGCGCGCTGCTCGAGATCCTCACCGAGTTCGCGGTGCGCGGCGTCAACCTGACCACGATCCAGTCCCGGCCCACCGGCGACCGGCTCGGCCAGTACTACTTCTTCATCGACTGCGAGGGCCACGTCGACGACGCCCGGGTGGGCGAGGCGCTGATGGGGCTGCGCCGGGTCTGCCGCGAGGTGCGCTTCCTCGGCAGCTACGCGCGGTGCGACGGCGGGTCCACCCACGTCAGGCCGGGCACGTCGGACGGCGAGTTCGCCGACGCCGCCGCCTGGCTGGGGCGGCTGCGCTTCGGCCGTCCATAGGGCCCAGGCCGCCCGTAACCCAGGGTCGCAGGACCGGTCGGCCGGGCACGCGCCCGGACCGTTCGGGACCATGCTTGTTACAGGTACGGTCCCGAGCCTGGCCGCTGGTGCTGGGGATCCGGCTCCGGCTGCGGCATCATCCCCGGCGGCAGCGCGCGGCGCATCTGCTCGAGCTGGGCCCGGGCCGCCATCTGCTGGGCGAACAGCGTCGTCTGGATGCCGTGGAACAGGCCTTCCAGCCAGCCCACCAGCTGGGCCTGGGCGATCCGCAGTTCGGCGTCGCTCGGCAGGTCTTCCTCGGTGAACGGCAGCGACAGCCGCTCGAGCTCGTCGACCAGCTCCGGCGCGAGGCCGTCCTCGAGCTCCTTGATGGAGCTCTGGTGGATCTCTTTCAGCCGGGCCCGGCTCTTCTCGTCCAGCGGAGCCGCCCTGACCTCCTCGAGCAGCTGCCTGATCATGTTGCCGATCCGCATGACCTTGGCCGGCTGCTCGACCATCTCGGTGACCGGGCGCTCGCGGCCGGCGCTCTCATCCTGATCGCCGGCCGAGGTCGCTATCCCGTCCGGGCCCACCACGAGGACCTGCGGGTGCTCTTCTGCCTGAGGGTTCATCCCGTCGTTCATTCCCCTAGTCTGTCCGATCGCGCGGCTTGCCCCGTGCGGTGGGGGTTCATTCCGGTCGCGGCACGGTCGTGCTAGACAAGGAGCCAGGCATTACAACTGAGTGCGACCATTCAAGTGCGCTGGGTGTCGAAATCGCGCGCCATTTGGCTTACGCTCGAAGAGATGCATGAACCCGGCGAGCCTGCGCGCCCACCCATGATTACCAAGAGGGACGACCCGTGACGATGAATAACGATACGCCGCAGGTCTTTGGCGACGACACGCACGACCATCCGCGCGACGCCTACCCACATGACCCCGGCCCGCCCTCTGACCAGGACGTCGAGGACTTCCCGCCCTTCCGCGGCTGGCCCGGCTGGGGGGAGCGGGTGGAGCCGGTCGGGCCGGACGACGAATATCCCCAGCCGTCCTTCGCCGCCTACGAGCCCGCGTCCCACGAGCTGGAGTACCGGCACCGGCCGGCCCCCGGGCAGCCCGGTTACCCGCCGGGTCCCGGCTACGCCCCCGACTCGGGCTACCCGCTGGGGTACCAGCACGATCCGGAGGCCGGCGTGCGCTATCTGCCGGACCACGGCTATACCGCGGACCATGGCTATACCGCGGACCTGGGCTTCGCAGAGGACTCTGGCTACGCCGGGGACTCTGGCTACGCCGGGGACTCTGGCTACGCGGGGAACCTGGGCTTCGCCCGGGACGCCGAACCGGTGCCGGCCATGGAGCCGCTACCCGATCTGGCGGGCCAGTCCGCGATGCCGGCACCGGTGCTGCTCCCGACGCGCAGCGCGGGGGAGATAGCCTCGCCGCAGCCCATCGGCTACCACGGGTTCCGTGACCAGGTTCTGGCGCCGCCGCCCGTGCTGGAACC
>DAIOWL010000158.1:9458-10584 GCA_036758545.1 Streptosporangiaceae bacterium
TCGGCTACCACGGGTTCCGTGACCAGGTTCTGGCGCCGCCGCCCGTGCTGGAACCGGAGTACGAGCGGGAGACCTCGGACAGCCTGACCACCGAGTCGCTGCTGCACGACAAGCGGGCCGCTCCCGGCTCGGGCTGGCGGCGCAGCGTGTACCGGGCCTCCGGCGGGCTGCTGCGGTTCGGCGAATCGGCGGCCGAGATGCGCCGCCGGGACCTCATCAACCGGGTCAGGACGCCGGTCGCGGGCGGGCACCACCGGGTCGCGGTGCTCAGCCTGAAGGGCGGCGTGGGCAAGACCACGACCGCGGTGGGGCTCGGCGCCACCCTGGCCACGCTGCGCGGCGACCGGGTCATCGCGGTCGACGCCAACCCGGACCGTGGCACGCTGTCGGACAAGGTCCGGCTGGAGACGGCCGCGACGGTCAGGGACCTGCTGAACGAGCGCGATCAGGTCAGCCGCTACGCCGACGTGCGCGCCTTCACCTCGCAGGCGCCGAGCCGGCTGGAGGTACTCGCCTCCGACCGCGACCCGGGGGTGTCGGTGGCGTTCGGCGCCGACGACTACAGCGACGCGGCGCAGGTGCTCGAGCACTTCTACTCGATCTGCATCACCGACTGCGGCACCGGCCTGCTGCACTCGGCCATGTCCGGCGTGCTGCGGCTGGCCGACCAGATCATCCTGGTCAGCTCGCCGTCGGTGGACGGCGCGCGGAGCGCGAGCGCCACCCTGGACTGGCTGGAGGCGCACAACTGCGCTGACCTGGTGCGCAACGGGGTGGTGGTGCTCTCCGCGATCCGGCCGAAGAGCAAGAGCACCGTCGACCTGGACCGGCTCGAGCACCACTTCGCCTCCCGCTGCCGGGCGGTGGCCCGGATTCCCTACGACGCGCACCTGGAAGAGGGCGCCGAGATCGAGCTCGAGCTGCTCGCCAGCGACACCGCCGAGGCGTACCTGGCCCTGGCCGCGGTCGTCGGCGACGGGCTGGCCTGGCCGTGTCGGCTGACGTCCCGTTCGGGGTTACCGTAGGCTGGTGATCCTCAGGAGGGCTCGCCTAGTGGCCGATGGCGATGGTCTTGAAAACCATTGTGGCGGCAACGTCACCGTGGGTTCGAATCCCACGCCCTCCG
>DAIOWL010000159.1:0-7585 GCA_036758545.1 Streptosporangiaceae bacterium
GGCGCGTTCTTGATCACGCTGAACATCGCGCCCTGCGGGTCGCTGAGCACGGCGATGCGCCCGACCGGGGTGTCGAACGGCGGGACGATGACCGACCCGCCGAGCTCGGCCGCCTTGGCCGCGGTGGCGTCCGCGTCGACGGTGCCGAAGTACACGTGCCAGTGGCTGGGCACGCCGGGCATCTGCGGAGGCGTCGAGCCGCCCACCATCGCGTCGCCGGATTTGAACACCGTGTACGGCTGGCCCTCGCCCATGTCCATGTTCTCGGCGGTCAGGCCGGTCACGTCGGCGTAGAACCTGGTTGCGCCGGGGTCGCTGGTGACGAGCTCGTTCCAGTTGAGCGTACCGGGCTCGTTCACCAAAGTGGCGCCGATGTGCTGGTTGGCCTGCCACAGCGCGACCGGCGCGCCGGACGGGTCCATGACGAAGGACATCCGCCCGGCGTCCATGACGTCGAACGGCGCCATCGCCACCTTGCCGCCCGCGGCCTCGACCTTGGCGGTGGCCTCGTCCACCGAGTCCACGGCGAGGTAGGTGTTCCACATCGGCGGGGCGCCCGCGGCGGCCATCTCGGGCGGCTGCTGGGAGATGGCGGCGACCTGGTGGCCGTTGAGCATGGCCATCGAGTACACCTGCCCTTCTCCCATGGGCTGGTCGTCGTAGGTCCAGCCGAACAGCCCGGCGTAGAACGCCTTGGCCGCGGCCTGGTCGCTGGTCGGCAGGTCCACCCAGTTCGGCGTGCCCTGCGTGTATGAGGTGCGTTCTGGCATAACTGATTCCCCCTACTGGGTAGTGGTTCGGCCGGTGAAGGCGATGAGCCGGTCGAGCAGCCCGGCGTCAGGACCGGCCTCGATCGGGTCGGCGAAGCTTCCGCCGCCCCGGGCTTCCGGTGTGATGATCTGGCGGGCCAGGCCGAGGACGTGCTGGGCCACCTCGTCGGAAACGGCGACCTGCTGCCCGGTGGCCTGGGCGAAGTCCCAGGCGTGGACCAGGAACTCGATGGACAAGATGCCCAGGGCGGCGCCGGCGGGCATCTCGTGCGGGCCGACCTTGACCGTGCCGTCGAGCCCGCGGACACGCCAGGCCTCAAGCGTGGCCTGGGCCGCCGTGGCGACCCGCGCCTCCAGCGGACTGGTAACGGGCTCGCCGCCCGCCTCGGCATCGGCCAGAGCACAGAGGTACGTGACCGATCCGATCAGGTGATCGGCCAGTTGCGTCACGTCGAACTCGGTGCACACCGTGGCCTTATCGTAATCGTCCTCGGCGACGCCCCGCAGGATCCGCTGGCAGACGGCCAGCGTGGCCTCGGCGGAGCTCAGCGGATCCAGGTCGGGCTTGGCCGCCCACTCGTCGGGGCCCGCGTCCCCGGCGGTGGCCGCGGTGACCAGCCGGCCGAGGTAGTGCGTCCAGCCCGCGCCATGACTGGCCTCTTGGTCGCCGGCGAGCCCCTCGTGCGTCAGGTGGACCATGGTCCCGCCCGCAGCGGGCTCCAGCGTGATGATCACGGTCGACGCGCCCGGCGGCAGCTCCGCCGAGCCTTCCCAGCCCCAGGTGAGCACGACCCGGCGGCCCGGCTCCACCTCGGTGAAGGTGCCGGCGGCCGAGTTCCCGGGAATGACGGTCCACCGGTACTCCCCGCCGGCCCGCAGGTCGACGCGCGCGGTGATCACCTGCCAGCGGCGCAGCCGGTCCGGCTGGGTGATCAGGGCGAAGGTCTCGTCTGCGTTCAGCGGGACGAGGACCGACTTCTCGAACGGCATCGATGTCTCCTTTAGGGCAGGGCTCGCGCGTCGCGGACGAGCTGATCGAGTTCACGGGTCCAGAACGAGTCGAGTTCGGCCCGGAGCGCGGCCATCCCCCTGGCGTTCAAGCGGTAGTACTGGAATTTTCCTGCCCGCCGGCTCGTGACGAGCCCGCTGTCCGCGAGCACGCCCAGGTGCTGCGAGATCGCCGACCTGCTCACGGTGAAGTGGCTGGCTAGCTGGCTCACGGTCTGCTCGCCGGGTCCCAGTAGCTGCAGTAGGCGGCGCCGGTTGGGCTCCGCGACCGCAGCCACCAAGTCAGGCATCTCAACACGTTAGCGATTACTAACGCGTAGGACAAGAACTGGGGAAAGGAGAGAGGGGAAAGGGGGCAAGAACTGGGGAAAGCGGACTCGAACGGGAGGGCAAGAGGCGGGTAGGAGGGCACGCGCCTGGCCCGTTCGGGATCATGCTCAAGCGCCGTTGACGACGGTCACTGGTCCCGCTAGGCTTCCCGAGCAAGCGCTTGGTCGCCGTGGGGAGAGATGAGCAGCGATGCCGGTCAAGTACCTATCCCAGGAATGGATCGACGCGTACAACGACGCGCTGGCCGGGGACGCGGTGCGCGGAGCGCTCAAGGGCAAGAACGCGACCATCCAGATGGTGATCTCCGACGCGCCGCGCGACGGTGAGATCCGCTACTGGCTGCGGATCGAGGACGGCGGCGCGGCGGCCGGCCTGGGCGACCTGGACGGGCCCGACGTCACCATCCGGCAGACGTACGAGACGTCGGCGCAGGTCAACCGCGGTGACCTGGACGGGCAGAAGGCGTTCACCCAGGGCAAGGTCAAGATCGGCGGCAAGATGCTGAAGATGATGCAGCTGCGCGGGCCACTGGCCCAGGTGCAGACCGCACTGGCCGGCATCGACACCGAATATTAGGCTCGGGCGCGCCCGGCCCCCTCCCCCGGCGCGCCCGGTTTTACATCCAGTCGGCATGCCGCGGCCAGGCCAGCAGCGTGTCGACCACCTCCGTCGGCCCGCTCCCCGGGTCGGTGGCCGCGTACCGGCCGCGGTAGAACAGCAGCGGGCGGCCCGCGCGGCTCGGGCCCAATGCGGTGACCTGGCCGGTGACCAGGAAGTGGTCGCCGGCCTCGTGGACCGCCTCGACGGCGCACTCGACCCAGGTCAGCGCGCCGTCCAGGATCGGACCCGACGGCGACGGCGACCAGGGCACCCCGGCGAACTTGTCCGCCCCCGTGGTCCCGAACCTCCTGGCCAGCTCCTGCTGCCCGTCCGCCAGCACGTTGGCGCAGAAATGCCCGGCCCGCTCGATCACCGGCCAGGTGGCCGAGGTGCGGCTGGGGCAGAACAGCACCAGCGGCGGCGCCAGCGACAGCGCGGCGAAGGCCTGGCAGGCGAACCCGGCCGGGCCGTGCGGACCGTGCGTGGTGATGACCGTGACGCCGGTGCAGAAGTGGCCGAGGACCTGCCGGAATTCCTCAGCCGGGGGGCGCAAAGCTGTGGCCCCACAGGCTGACCGCGGTGCTCTCCCGGGTGATCCAGGTGGCGTCGTCGACGAGCCGGCCGTCGGTGCCGTACTCGACGTCGAAGCCGCCCGGGGTGCGCACGTAGAACGACACCATCAGGTCGTTGGCGTGCCGCCCCAGCGAGCCCGATACCGTCGCGCCGCGGCGGGTGCACCGGTCCAGCGCCCGGCCCACGTCGTCCAGCGAGGCGGTCTCGATCATCAGGTGCACGATGCCGGGGTCCGCCGGGACCGGGGCCAGGGCCAGCGAGTGGTGCCGTGCGTTGCAGCCGAGGAAGCGGAACCAGACCGGAGGGTCGCCGGGCTGGCCGCCGAAGAATTCGGCTGGCATGCGCATCGAGTCGCGCAGCCGGAAGCCGAGGACCTCCGTGTAAAAGCCGAACGCGGCCTCGTCCCCGGCCGGGACCGGCAGCACCACGTGGCCCAGGCCCAGGTCGCCGGTTACGAAGCGGTTCCCGTACGGGCTAAGCGACGGACGGCTGTCCAGCGCGGCGCCGCAGAACACCTCGAGCGTGTGCCCGGCCGGATCCTCGGCACGCAGCATCGCGCCCACCCGTCGCGCGGCCAGCTCGTCGTCGGTGCCGGCCTTGTACGGGACGCCGGCGTCGGCCAGGGCGCGGCCGACGGCGGCCAGCGCCTGGGCGTCGGCGACCTCCCAGCCGGAGGCGAGCAGGCGGTCGGCTGATCCGGGAATTATGACCAAACGGGCCGGGAATTCGTCCATCCGCAGGTAGACCGCCTCTGCTTCGGGACCGCGGCCCTCGGTCATGCCGAGGATCTTCAGGCCGAACTCGCGCCAGGCGGCCGGGTCGGCCGACTCGATGCGCAGGTAGCCGAGCGAGGAGATCATGCGGTGTCTCCGTTCAGGAACTCGATCGCCAGCCGGTTGAATTCGGCCGCCTTTTCCAGCTGCACCCAGTGGCCGCAGCCGCCGAACACGTGCAGCTGGGCCCGGCGGATCATCTTCATCGCCACCAGCGCGCCGTCGACCGGGTTGACCCGGTCCTCGCGGCCCCAGATCAGCAGCACCCGGTGTCTGAGCCGGTGCGCCTCGCGCCAGAGCAGGCCCTGCTCGTACGAGGCCGGGTCGAAGAAGGAGGCGCCCATCGAGGCCATCGCCTGCAGCGACTCCGGGTCGCTGGCTTGGGCGTAGCGCTCGTCGATCAGCTCGTCGGTGACGAGGCGCTGGTCGAAGACGAGCGTGCGGAGGAACGCTTCCATCTTCTCCCGGCTCGGGCCCGGCGGCGCGCCGAACTCGGCCAGGCGTCTGACGCCCTCGGTCGGGTCCGTGGCGAACACGTTGAGGGACAGGCCACCGGGTCCCATGAGGACGAGGCGGCCGGCACGTTCGGGGTTCTGGAGCGCGAAGCGGACCGCGGTGCCCCCGCCCAGGGAGTTGCCGACCAGGTGGGCCTGGTCGATGCCGAGCTCGTCGAGGAGGTCCTTCAGCGCGGTGGCGGCGAAGGTGAAGTAGTTGCCTTCTACTGGCGGCTTGTCGGACTTGCCGTAGCCGGGCTGGTCGACGACGAGGGTGCGGAAGTGTTCGGCGAAGGCGGGCAGGTTGTTTCTGAAATTGGACATGCCGGACGCGCCGGGGCCGCCGCCGTGCAGCATGACCGTTACTGGTCCCTGGCCTGCTTCGTCGTAGTGCAGGTGCATGTTCGCGCGGCCTTCCTGGTCAGAACATCGCGTCCGGGGGCATGTCGTGGCCGAGCTCGCCGCGGCCGAACGTGGACAGCGCCCGTTCCGGGTCGTTGATCGCGTGCACCCGGCCCGCGTGCGCGTCCCGCCAGAACCGCTGGATCGGCGTGCCCAGCTTCAGCGCCCGCCCGCCGGAGTTCTCGAACAGCAGGTCCACCGCGCGGATGGCCTGGCCGGTGCCGGTCACCTGGTCCCGCCGGGTGCGCAGCCGCAGCGGCAGCGGGATCTTGCGGTCGTTTCTGGCGTGGTCCATCAGCTCGGCCATGTCCCGCTCCAGGGCCAGCCACGCGGCGTCGATCAGGCTCGCGGCCTCGGCGATCCTGACCTGCGCGAATGGGTCCTCGGTCGACCGCTGGCCGACGTAGGAGGCGCGGACCCGCTGGCGCTGGTAGTCGACGTGGGCCGCGTACGCACCCGTCGCCATGCCGATGATCGGCGTGGTGATCGCGTAGGAGAATATGGAGCCGAACGGGATGCGGTACAACGGCCCCGGGTTGACCTGGTGGCCCGGGCAGGCGATCTTGGTGACGCCGGTGAAGCTCAGCGCCCGGTGCCCGGGGACGAAGGCGTTGTCCACCACGATGTCGTTGCTGCCGGTGCCGCGCAGCCCAACCGTATCCCACACGTCGTCGATGGTGTAGTCGCTGGCCGGCAGCAGGAACGTGCAGAAGTCCACGGGCTGGCCCGCGTCGTCGGTGACGATGCCGCCGAGCAGGACCCAGCTGGCATGATCGCAGCCGGAGGAGAAGCTCCACCGTCCGTTCAGCGTGTAGCCCCCACCCACCTCCCCAACCCCCTTCGTTTGCGTCGCCCTTCCGGTGGGGGCGTAGGAGGAGGACATCCGGGTGGCCGGGTCGGCGCCCCAGACGTCGTCCTGGGCCTGCTGCGGGAACAGGGCGAGCTGCCAGGGGTGCACGCCGACCACCGAGGCGACCCAGCCGGTCGACCCGCACGCGCTGGCGATCAGCCGGACCGCGGTGAAGAACGTGACCGGGTCCGCCTCCAGGCCGCCCGCGGACGTCGGCTGGAGCAGCCGGAAGAAACCCGTCTCCTCGAGCGACTTGACCGACTCGGCCGGGACGACGCGAGCGTCCTCGGTCTCCTGGGCGCGCTGTCTCAGGGTGGGGAGCAGTTCGGTGACTCCGGCGATAACAGTCTGCGTAGCCCGGTCTGCCTGCGTATCGGGCCCTGCCTGATCGGACACTGCCATATGCCTAGACTAGAACATGTTCTAGTCTTGAGGTATGGATCAGGTTCGGACTATCGAGGCAGGCGCGCTGCCGGCCAGGTTTGCGCGCGGCTGGCACTGCCTGGGGCTCGCGGCCGGGTTCCGTGACGGCGGGCCGCACGCGGTCGCGGCGTTCGGCACCAAGCTGGTGGTGTTCGCTGATTCTTCCGGCGCGCTGCACGTGCTGGACGCGTACTGCAGGCACATGGGCGGCGACCTGAGCCAGGGCACGGTCAAGGGCGACGCCATCGCCTGCCCGTTCCACGACTGGCGGTGGGGCGGGAACGGCCGGTGCGCCGGGATTCCGTACGCCCGCCGGGTGCCGGTGGCAGCCAGGACGCGGGCCTGGCGCACCCTGGAGCGGAACGGCCACCTGTTCGTCTGGAACGACCCGGAGGGGAACGCGCCGCCGGACGACGTGACGATCCCGTTTATCGAGGGCGCCTTGTCGGACGAATGGACGTCGTGGACGTGGGATTCCATCCTGGTCGAGGGCGCGAACTGCCGCGAGGTCATCGACAACGTGGTGGACATGGCGCACTTCTTCTACATCCACTTCGCCTTTCCCACGTTCTTCAAGAACGTCTTCGAGGGGCACATCGCGTCGCAGTACCTGCAGACGCGGTCCCGGCCCGACGTGGGTGGCGCCTCGAACTACTCCTCGGGCGATGGCGGCCAGACCACGCTGCGGTCCGAGGCCTCCTACTACGGCCCGGCGTACATGATCGACTACCTGTGGCACGACTACCACGGCATGGGCATCGAGAGCGTCCTGATCAACTGCCACTACCCGGTCACGCCGACCTCGTTCCTGCTGCAGTGGGGCGCGATCGTGCGGCGGCCGCCCGGCCTGTCCGATGCTCAGGCGGGGCGGGTAGCGGCCAAGTTCGCCGACTTCGTCGGGCTCGGCTTCCAGCAGGACGTGGAGATCTGGCTGCACAAGACCCGGATCGACAACCCGCTGCTGTGCGCCGAGGACGGCCCGGTCTACCAGGTGCGCCGCTGGTACGAGCAGTTCTACCGGGACGTGGCCGACGTCGAGCCGGACATGACCGCGCGGTTCGAGTTCGAGATCGACACCACCCGCGCGGTGGCGGGCTGGGAGGCGGAGGTGGCGGCCAACCTCGCCCGTCAGGCTGATGCTGGCTGAGGACGAGCGGCGGGCCGCCTTCTGCCCGGTCGAGTGCGGGCGGTGCGGCGCTGGCGTGCTGGCCGCCAAGTTCAGCCCGCAGCACACCACGGTGCAGTGGAGCGCGGAGGCGGTGCGGGCATGCTCTGAGTTCGCCGCCGCCATGTCCGTGGGCCGTCCCAGCGCGCTGGTCGAGGGGTGCGGCAGCCTGCGGGACAGCATCGACGCCGCGGTGA
>DAIOWL010000159.1:7685-10552 GCA_036758545.1 Streptosporangiaceae bacterium
CCGCCCCTGGAGGTGGTACCGCCCCTCGAGGTAGTACCGCCGCGCGAGGTAACGCCGCCTTGACCCGCGAGTACTTCCGGGTGCCGGTGGCCGAGGTGATCCGCGAGACGGACGACGCGTGCTCGCTGGTGCTCGACGTGCCCGCGTCGCTGGTCTCGGTGTTTTCCGGCCGGCCGGGGCAGTTCGTCACGGTGCGGGTGCCGTCGGAGCGGTGTGGTTCGGTGGCGCGGTGCTACTCGCTGTCGAGCTCGCCCGTGCTTGGTGAGCCGCCCGCCATCACGGTCAAGCGGACCGAGGGCGGGTACGCGTCGAACTGGATCCTGGACCGGGTGCGCGCCGGGACCAAGCTCGACCTGCTGCCGCCGGCCGGGATGTTCAGCCCGGGCTCGCTCGACGGTGATTTCCTGCTGTTCGCCGCGGGCAGCGGGATCACCCCGGTCATGTCCATCCTGAAGTCGGCGCTGCACGCCGGGCGCGGCCGCGTCCTGCTGGTGTACGCGAACCGGGACGAGCGCTCGGTGATCTTCGGATCCGTGCTGCGTCGTCTGGTTTCGGAGTTCGCCGGCCGGCTGGTGGTGGTGCACTGGCTGGACTCGCTGCTCGGCGTGCCGTCGGCCGCGGCGCTCGCGGCCCTGGCCCGGCCGTACGCCGCCCAGTACAGCACCGCCGAGGCGTTCATCTGCGGGCCCGACCCCTACCTGGCGCTGGTGCGGGAGGCGCTCGGCCAGCTCCGGGTGGCGGGCGGGCGGGTGCACGTGGAGCGGTTCCTGTCCCTGGCCGAGAACCCGTTCGAGGCGGCGGCCGTCGAGGACGGCGCCATCGCGGCCACCTTGTCGGTCACCCTGGACGGCGCCTTCACGCAGCTGCCGTGGCCGGCCGGCGCCCGGATGCTCGACGTGCTCATCGACGCGGGCCTGGACGCGCCGTTCTCCTGCCGCCAGGGCATCTGCGGTGCCTGCGCATGCCAGCTCACCAGCGGCGAGGTGGAGATGGCGCACAACGAGGTGCTGGAGGAGGGCGACCTGGCCGAGGGCTACATCCTCGCCTGCCAGGCCCTCGCCCTGACCCCCGGGGTGAGCATTACCTACTGACCATGTCGTAAATTGCGCGGGAGGGGAGATCCGTGCTAAGCACGGATGCTGCGGTATCCAAGGGAGGAAGACCATGCCATTGACCATCGGCGACACCGCTCCTGACTTCGAGGCCGAAACGAGCGAAGGGCCGATCCATTTCTACGACTGGCTCGGGGACTCCTGGGGGGTTCTGTTCTCGCACCCCAAGGACTTCACCCCGATCTGCACCACCGAGCTCGGCTACATGGCCAAGATCAAGCCCGAGTTCGATCTGCGCAACGTCAAGATCATCGGCCTGTCGGTCGATTCCACCGGTGACCACGAGCGCTGGGCCGCCGACATTGCCGAGACGCAGGGCACGGCGCCCAACTACCCGATCATCGCCGACAACGACTTCAAGGTGGCCAAGCTCTACGGGATGCTGCCGGCCGACGTCTATGGCGACGCGAAGTCCCGCACCCCGGCCGACAACGCCACCGTGCGGAACGTGTTCGTGATCGGCCCGGACAAGAAGATCAAGCTGGTCCTGGTCTACCCGATGACGACCGGGCGCAACTTCGACGAGGTGCTGCGGGTGATCGACTCGCTGCAGCTGACCGCCAAGCACAAGGTGGCCACGCCGGTCAACTGGAAGCAGGGCGAGGACGTCATCATCGCAGGCTCGGTCTCCAACGAGCAGGCTAAGGAGATCTTCGGGGAGTGGGAATCGCCCAAGCCCTACATCCGCATCGTTCCCCAGCCCAAGTAGCGCGACCCGGCTGAGGTTCGGATCCGCCGGAAGCCGCCGCCAGGATGCCCTGGCGGCGGCTTTCGCATCATTGGGTGTCGAAATACCCCTCATGAGGGGTATTTCGACCCGCGATCATGGCCGACTCCGGGCGAGGCGCATCAGCAGCCACACCAGCACCGCGGCGTGGCTGCTGGCCGCGGCCAGCAGGCGAGGTGGCGCGGCGAGCAGCGGAGTAGGCGTCAAAGCGGTCAGCTCATGGGCCGCGGCCGGGCGGTACGGGCCAGAAAACCGGACTCAGGTCACTCCGGCACCATCAGCAGCGCGATCTAGGTACGCCGGACCTGCTGGAACGCCATGAAACCCCGGATCCAGCGCGTTCTAACGCCGTGGAATCCCGGTTCCAGTACGTTCGCCAGCGGCGCATCGGGAAGCGGGCCCCGGAAGCGGCCCTGGGAAGCGGGCCCGGGGAAGCGGGCGTCGGGAAGCGGGCCCCGGGAAAGACCTCGGTGTAGCGCGAGCGTCCGCTGGGACTGACCTGACAGGAAGACAGGGGTGGCTCGCGGCCGAACCACGGCGGTGTCACATCGTTGTGGTCAGAACCACTACAGAGTTACATCGTCGTGGTTGGGCTCACCGGCCGTGTGGGTGTTGATGCGGAACTCTATGGGCTGATGGTGAGCGTGTGGTTAGGGATCTGGATGGGTTCGGGGAAGCGCCGAGAGCTGGGCGGCGTGGTGGCCGGCGCGGCGGCCGGAGAAGACGCAGTCGGCCAGGGACAGGCCGCTGACGTAGGAGCGGGAGCACAGGCCGGCCGCGCTGCGGCCGGCCGCGTACAGGCCGTCGACCGGACGGCCGTCGGGGCGCAGGACCTGGCCGGACCCGGGGTCGACGACCAGGCCGCCGAGGGTGAGCACCGGCGCCGGGTAGAACAGCCGCGGCCGGACCGAGCAGTCGATCAGCGCGAACGGCGGCTGGTCCTGTACCCGGCGGACGGCGGCGGGCTTTCCCGCGGGGTCGGGCGCCGCCGGGTCTCGCGCCGCGGCGTTGCAGGCGGCCAGCGTGGC
>DAIOWL010000160.1:0-2332 GCA_036758545.1 Streptosporangiaceae bacterium
GGCATTATCGGCCCCGCCGTGAGCACGGCGTTCGCCTCCGGCCGGTGGCCCGCCCGGACGCCGGTGTCGTGCAACCGGTCTAACCCGGACACCGGCCGGCTCGGCCAGGGCGCGGCGATGGTTCCCGCGGGCTCGACGTCCGTGACCATCTGCGCACCCAAGGCCCGCACGGTTGCCACCAGCTACCAGGCCCTGGTCTCGGCGCTCAACCGGCTGCCGACCCGCCCCTCGACCCTCGATTGTTCCGGCACGCCCGGCCCTGCCGGGGCCTACGAGCTTTTCTTCTCTTACCCCGAAGGGCCACCGGTCCTGGTCTCCATCCTCGTCGGCTGTCATCCGGCCATCGGCAATGGTGACGTGCAGGCCAACAGCGCGAGCAGCGTCATGCCGGTCATCCAGCAGCTACTGAACCGGCGATAGGCAGGCGGCCGGTTCGCCGGCGAATCGAGCACAGAAAATGTCCGCGCTTGCCTGTACCGTGCCTGAATGGCTATCGCACGCTTTCCCAGCATCGTCATCGACTGTCCCGATCCCGGCGCTCTCGCGACGTTCTACGGCGCGATGCTGGACTGGAAGGTCGAGGTCTCCTCCGACTGGGCTGACGTCCGCGCTGATTACGGTCAGTGCATCTCCTTCCAGCAGGTGGAGGGCTATGCCCCGCCCCGATGGCCGGGTCAGGAGGTGCCTCAGCAGATGCATCTCGACGTGATCGTCGACGACCTCGATGCCGCCGAGGCGGCGGTGCTCGATCTCGGCGCCACCAAGCACGAGCACCAGCCCGGCACGTCCTTCCGGGTCTTTCTCGATCCGGCGGGGCACCCCTTCTGCCTGTGCCTGGACTGACCAGGCGGCCCGCCTCGGACGGCCAGCCTGGGAAAACCGGACTCAGGTCACACCGGCACCGTCAGCCTCACGGTCCGGGTGCGCCGGGCCGACTGGAGCGCCATGAAACCCCGGATCCAGTGCGTTCTGACGCACTGAAACCCGGGATCCAGTGCGTTCCAACCCCGGATCCAGTACGTCCGGACATGTATCACACGTCACGGCAGTGAGCCGGGAGCACAGGAGCATCAGGGGTCAGGGTTCGGGCCCGGGGCGGGTTTGTGCGAGAACCTCGCTGGCAGCGCGTTCGCCGGAGCGCAGCGCTCCTTCCATCAAGCCTGCCCAGGCTCCGGCGGTGTGCTCCCCGGCGAAGTGCACCCTGCCCAGCGGAGCGGCGATGAGATCATCGTCCCCGTCGGCCACGGTGACGGTCAGCGCCGAGTATGACTCGCCCGCCCACGGGTCGTCGTTCCATGTGGTGAGCATGGCCCGGCTAGGATCCGGCGACAGTTCCGGCCGCAGCGCCGCCGCCCGGGACGCCCACCTGGCCGTGCCGTCGGCTACGCCCAGGGCGGCCAGGCCTTCCTTGGTACCGCCGAACGCATGCAGGACCGGCTGGACCTGACCTGACCCGTCGGCCGCTGTCCAGGTCCAGAACCTGTCGGGCACGCTCTGCACGGCTGAGCCGGGCGCGGGCTCGGTCAGCGGCAGATGCAGCTTGGCGTTGTGCGCCAGGCCGGCTCGCTGCCAGGCCGAACGGTACGTCCGGGGAACCTCCGGAGCAAACGGCAAGGCCCGCAGGACGGCCATGGGCACGGCGAGGATGACCGCGTCGCCGCTGACTTCGCCGTCATCGGTGAGCAGCCGCACCTGTTCCTGGTCATGCTCGACCGAGCGCACCGCGCTGCGCAGCCGGACGGTCGTTCCCAGCCGCCCGGCGAGGTGCCGGGCCACCAGCTGGTTACCTCCCGCCACCCGCCAGCACGGCCGCCGCGTGAATCCGCCGGTGACGTCGGTGACCGCCGCGGCGGCAAGATCCGTGGCCGACACGCCGTGGGTGACCTCGATCCGGGACACGTACGCGGCCAGGGCAGCCGGAGAACCCGGCCAGCTGGTGGCCACTTCAGCAAGGGGCGTGCCGGGATGGGCCGAGGCGGCCGCGCCGGCCACGAACGCTGCGCATTGCGCCATCTCCTGGTGCGAGCTCGCCGCCCCGCCGCGCGGCTCCCGCTCGTAGTAAGACATGGCCATCTCGGCCAGCTGCAGGCCGAACTCGTCGGCCAGCGCCCGCATCAGGTCGTATCCGTCCAGCACGAACTCGGCGCCGCGCTCGACCACGGTCCGCGGGTCACCGGGCACAAGTTCCTGCGACCACACGCGGCCGCCGACCCGGTCCCGCGCCTCCAGCACCACCACCTCGTGACCAGCCCGGGCTACCCGGTATGCGGCCAGCAGGCCGGCGAACCCGGCACCTGCCACCACCACCCGCACACCCGCTCCCCTCCAGCAC
>DAIOWL010000160.1:2432-8561 GCA_036758545.1 Streptosporangiaceae bacterium
GCCGTCGCTACCACCTCGCTAGCCAGGCCGGGGAGTTCCGCGGCGTCACCGGGATCGATCGGCCAGCCCGCTCCCCCGGCCGCAGCGCCCAGGCTGGTGATCTGATCTCCCAGCCAGGTCCATGGGTCGGCGCTGAGGGCGGCATCCCAGCACCGGGGAGACGGCTCATTGCCGTTGAACTGCGGGTGGAAGTGCGCCACGGAGAAGCTGCCCGGAGGATCCGCGAGCCGGTCGAACAGGTCGGCCCGCCACAGCGGGCGATCGACGGTGGTGAGCTGGGACGCTGATTCGCTGCCTCGATGCGGATGGCGAACCAGCTCCCGGATCTCGATCCTGGCGCCGTGCTCCATCGAAGCGTCGTCGAGGTCGATCTCGAACCAGTGCCGGATGATGACGGCTGAACGGGAAAGAGCCAGGATGTGCTGCACAGCGCCTCGTTACCGGTAGCGGAAGCCGTCGAGGAAACGGCGGAAGACGCCGCCTTCGCGGGTCAGGGGCGGACCAGGCTCAGGCGCGACGGTTCGCTGCCGGGCGACGGGCTGGTCGTAATCGGTACGGGCGATGGCGTCGACGATCTGGGACTCGTCGAAGTCCTCGGAGCCTTCGATCTGCGGCACGTATCCGACCATCATGCCGTCGAGCATGACCTGCGCCTCGAGGCCCGCCGTGCCGTCGGTGTCCCACTCGGCGTTGCGGCCGCCGGTCAGCGAGACACGGATGCCGAACTGGTCGACACCGCCGCGGAGCAGATGCGCGTTGACGCCGCGGTCACGAAGGGCGTCGACCACCCGGCGCGCCCGGAATTCATCCATGCCAAAACGGTAGCCTGCGTTCCTTGAAGTTTGCTGAGCGTTCGCTCCGCGTCATCAACAGGGCCTGCCCGCAACGGGGACTCCGGGCGCGAGGACGGCGAATGCCAACTGGGTCGATGTGCCGTCGGGCAGGTTAGAGCAGGACCAACGGCCCATCGACCCAGTCCCGGTGAGCGACGGGGGGTGGGGGTGGGAGGTGACGCAGGCCGGACAAGCTGAGCGCTTGGGGCTAGGGCACGATGATGACGGGGACTGGTGAGTGGCGGGCCAGGCTGACGGTGACCGACCCGACCACGCGGTGCGTGGCGTGGGACGAGCTCCCGACGACGATCACCACGGTCTGGCCGGGGCGGGCATCGCGAAGGCCGGTGGCCATGGCGATCAGCTCCTCGGCGATGAGTCCCTGCAGCCGCTCGAACCCCCAGTCCAGCCCGCTGCCGTCCAGCTGGGCGGCCGCCTGGTCGCGCATTTCGGGCTCCAGCTCGCTGAAGCTTTCTTCCATCTCGGCGATGGCGCCCGCCGACATCATGACGGTGCTCGACAGGTGAGCCACCCATACGACCTCGATGCGGCCGGCCCGGCCCCGCAGCAACCTGACCGCGGCGTCGAGCGACCGGCTCGCCGGAGGAGAACCGTCGTAGCCCACGACGATGGTCAGGAATTCCCCGGACGGCGCGGCAGTAGTCACAGTGGTCAAGCCTAGCGACAGCAGTAGCACGCCCGGCGCGCGGATGCGCGCCGGGCTTCTCGGCGCTCGTTCAGCGAGCGGGCGGGATCGGGTGGTTGGCGCGAAACAGGTCGTCCGGGTCGTACGCCGCCTTGACGGCGCGCAGCCGATGGAAGACGTCGGGCCGGTAGAACCGGGCCGGGTCCGTGCTGGCCCGCCGGTTCGGCGCGCCCCGGGCACTCGGCCGCTCGCTGCGCATCCAGGGCCTCGTCAGTCCCGATGACGGCGTCGGCTACCTGCGTGAGGCGGTCGATGTCCTGGCCCACAGCCCGGCCCGGCTCGAATGTGCGCGAGCACTAGCCGCCCTGGGCTCGGCACTGCGGCGGTCGGGCCGGCCCGGCGAGGCACGCGATCCGCTGCGGCAGGCCCTCGACCGCTGCACGGCGTGGAGTCACTCACGCCCAGCGAACGGCGGGTGGCCGGGATGGCGGCGGACGGCACCGCGAACAAGGTCATCGCCCAGACGCTGTACGTGACGCCCATGACCGTCGAGCTGCACCTGTCGAGTGCCTACCGTAAGCTCGGCATCCGGTCGCGCCGCGAGCTGCCCGCGGCGCTGGTCCCGCGCTGACCGGCGGCTACCAGACCCGGTGGGCCACCTCCGCGACGAGCTCGAGCTTGCGCTGCTGGGTCTCCTCGCTGATGAGGTTCCCGCCGATGGACACCGGCGAGAAGCCGCACTGGGTGGATAGCGCGAGCCGCTCTTTGCCGACGTACCGGGCCGCCTCGTCGATGCGGGCGATGAGCTCGTCGGCCGGCTCGATCTCCGGGAGCTTGCTCGACACCAGGCCGAGCACGACCACCTTGTCGTCGGGCACGTCGGCCAGCGGCTCGAATGAGCCCGACCGCTCGTCGTCGTACTCGAGCAGGAACACGTCGAAGTTGGTCGACCGGCTGAACACCTTGCCGGCGGTGAACTCGTAACCGCCGGTCGCGATCCACTTGCTCTCGTAGTTGCCCTTGCAGATGTGCAGGCCGAACGTTACCCCGGGCACGTCGGCCACGGAGTTGATGATGTCCACGCCCTCGGTGAGCGTGCGTTCGGTATCCATGCCCAGGCCCTCACGCAGCGCGCGGTTCTCCGGGTCGACCAGCGTGCCGAGGTCGGGCGAGTCGATCTGGATGTAGGTGCAGCCGAGCCGGGCCAGTTCGGCGGCCTCGGCGCGGATGATGTCCGCGGCGTCGGCGAACAGCTCGAACGGGTCGGAATAGGCCGGGCGGGAACGCTCCGGTGACCACGCGCCGTAGACGACCAGCGGGCTCGGCATCGTGATCTTCACCGGGACGCGGGCCCGGCCGCGCGCGTAGCTGAACTCCTCGATGGTCATCATCGGCCCCTTGGGCCGGAGCCGGCCGGTGACGGTGATGGGCGGGTGCCACTCCCAGTCCTGGGCCGGATCCGGGGCGTGGAAGTGCACCGGCGCGCCGGGCACGTCGGCGACTCCTTCCATGTCCCCCAGCAGGTGGTCGAGGAACGAGAACCGGCGCAGTTCGCCGTCGTTGACGACGTCGAGCCCGCAGCCCTCCTGCAGCGCGATCGCCTGGTCGACCGCGCGGTCCTCGATCCGCTTGAATTCGGTGTTGCTTATCCGGCCCGCCGCCAGCGCGGCCCGCGCCTCCGAGAGGTAGCGCGGGCGCAGCAGCGAGCCGATCACGTCGGCGTGGTACGGCACCGTCATCCTCCAGTTGTGCTCGGGAACCCTCGCTACCTTCAGTACACGCGGCTGAGCCGACGGGAAAGGGCATCAGGGCCCGGAGCCGGCGGCCTTGGCGATGGCCACAATCGCCGCGGCACGGTACCGCGTGCCCAGCACAACTAGAGCCGCCGGCTGTCCGCGGGCGCGAGCAGAGGCTCGGCGAAGCGGCAGATCTCCTCGGCGGCGTCGAACTCCCGGGGGCCCGTCTGGGCGGCCCCGGGGAACGGCTTGCCGCCGGGCCAGGTGTGCCCGCCTCCCAGCACCGTCCAGGCGGCGACCCGCGTCCCGCCGACACCGCCCGCTGCCGTGTTCCGGCTGGAGAACTCGGTGGTGCGGGTGTCGCCGGGGCCGGGCGGGCACCGGTCGACGGCGCGCCAGAACCCGGCCGTCTCCGCCAGCGAGAGCGTCCGGCCGCGTAGTTCGCCGTTAGGGCCGCGGTGCCGCGAGTAGCCGCCCTCGATCGGGGAGACCGGGTCGGCGGTGCCGTGGATCAGCATCGCCGATACCGCGTGGGCGGGCCGCGCGTCGCGCAGGCTGGCCGGCAGGCCACCCGCGACGGCGGCGAACACCGCCACCTTCTCGCTCGCCTCGAGCGCGATCCGGTGGGCCATGAACGCGCCGTTGGACACGCCCGCCACCACCGCGCGGTCGGGGTGCGTGCCGTGCCGTCCGGCCACGGTGTCGATGAGCGCGCGGAGAAACGCGACGTCGTCGACACCTGCCTCGTCGGCCGTGGTGACGCCGCGGCCGTCGGCCCAGCAGCCGCCGATGCCGTCGGGGTAGGCGACGGCGAAACCGAGCGCACCGGCCTGCTCGTCGAAGGTGGTCCACTCGCGCATCATCTGCCCGGTGGCGTCCGGATGGTTGCCGTGCAGCACGATCACCAGGGGAATCCCGCCGCCGACCCCGGTCCGGGGCAGGCTCAGCGCGAAGCGGCGGGGCCGCCCGCCGGCCGTCAGCTCGATCGGCTGGCTCAATCGGGGAGCTCGAGCGGCGCGAGGCGGGCGAAGACGTCTCCGGGCCCCGGGTTGTCCGCATGGGTCGTGCCGCCCAGGTGGTGCAGGATGCCCCAGACCGCATTCAGCGAAGTCTGGACCGCGCCCTCGACCCAGGCCGGGGTCCAGGAGACGTCGTCGCCGGCGAGGAAGATGCCCCGCTGCTCCTGAGGCAGGTCGTCCTGCATGAAATGGGCGTACATCCGCTGGTTGTACCGGTAGTGCCCGGGCAGCGCCCCCTTGAACGCGCCCAGGAAGTGCCGGTCGGCCTCCCAGGACACGGTGATCGGGTCGCCGATGATGTGGCTGGCGATGTCGACGTCGGGATAGATCTTGCCTAGCGCGCTGAGCGCGAGCTGCACCCGGCGCTCGACCGGCTCGGGCAGCATCTTCAGCGCGTCGCTCATCCAGGAGTAGGTCAGGCAGATCACGCCCGGCTGGCCGTCGCCGTTGTCGAACAGGTAGGTGCCGCGGGTCAGCCGGTCGGTCAGCGTCATGCTCATCACGTCGCGGCCGGTGCGCGGGTCCTTGTCCTTCCAGAACGGCCGGTCGACCAGCACGAAGGTCTTGGAGGACTGCATGTAGCGGGTGCGGTCCAGCGCCGTCCACAACTTCGCGGAGAACAGGCTCTCCTCGCATTCGATCTGCGTGGTGAGCAGCCAGCTCTGGCACGTCACCAGCACCGCGGCGTACCGGCGGGTGGTGCCCCATTCGTCGGTGACGGCGAGTTTATTATTGGCGTCGCGGGCGATCCGGGCGACGCCGGGCCGGGGCGCGCCGGAGTGCAGCGAGGCCAGTGAGGTGCCGGCCGGCCAGTAGGCGGGCCGGGGCGCGGGACAGCGCCAGAGCCCGCGGGGTACCTGCGCGGCGCCGCCGACGATCAGGTGCTGGTCCGAGTCGCAGTTGGTCATCACGACCCGGAAGATCTCCAGCATGGAGTTGGGAAAGTCCGAGTCCCAGCCGCCGGTGCCGAACCCGACCTGGCCGAAGACCTCGCGGTGCCGGAACGTGAGTTTCGAGAACGCCTGGGATGTCGCGACGAAGTCGTAGAACGTGCGGTCGTCCCAGCGGGGTACGAGGTCGTTCCACAACGACTTGAGCGTGGCCACGTCGCGCGCCCGGATCGCGTTCTGGATGTCGGTGAAGCGCGCCTCTTCCAGAGCCTGCGCCCAGGCGTCGGCGACCTCGGTGAACAGCGGAGGAAGGTCGCCGAGCGAGCCCGCGTAGTAGGTCTCACCCTCCAGGTCGACGACTGTGCTCCCGGCGGCTTCGGTCAGCGGGTTGGGGAACGGGCGGGTCTGCAGGCCCAGCTTGTTCACGTAGTGGTAAAAAGACGACGAGGAGATCGGGAACCGCATCCCGCCGAGCTCGGCGACCACGCCCTTGGCACCCTCGAACGGCTGCGAGCGCAGCCGCCCGCCCATCTGCGACGCCTCGTAGACCACAGGCCTGACTCCGAGCTTCATCAGCTCGTAGGCGGCGACCAGGCCGGAGATGCCGGCGCCGATGACGGCCACTTCTTCCCCGTGCCGTTCGGCCGGAATCGAACCCAGGCCGCCGCGGTGCGCTATCCAGTCGTCGAACGGGAACGGGAAATCCGGGCCGAAGATCGTGACCGGGCGGCCGTCGCGGCCGCCGGGTGCGTTCGCCATCAGAGCCCCTCACCGTTGATGCCTGCTACGCCTGCTACGCCGGAGGATACGCGCCGGTTCAGAGCACGATGCCGGTCAGGCCTGGCTGGCTGCCGTCGGCCCGAGCCGCCGTGACCGACCAGCAGGCCTGGAGCAGGGCCTGGGTGAACAGCTGCGGCCTGGTCACGCACACCGCGTGATCCGCGTCCACCTCGTGCACCGAGGCGCCGGGGATCGCGCGGGCCAGCCGGAGCTGGCGGCTGACCG
>DAIOWL010000160.1:8661-10530 GCA_036758545.1 Streptosporangiaceae bacterium
GGACCGAAGGCCCGGATACCTTATGGTTCTACCCGGGCTGATGGTGAAATATGCTCGCGGGCTGACGCGCGTGGCGGCTGCGCTACACCGGCCGGTTAACTCCGGTTCACTCGGGGCTTTACGCCGGCGCTACGTCGGCGTGCGGCCGGTCATGACGTAGCCGCTGCCGAACGCCAGCTCCTGGACCTGGACGTCCTCGACCAGCCGCTCCAGATGTCCCCACGGGCGATCGAAGCCGCCGAAGTCCCGCACGTAGGGCGCGTGCAGCAGCCTGACCATGGAGTTCAGGGCCACCATCATCGGCGCGGCCCACTTGCCCCCGCCGGCGGCCACCCACGCTCCGGGGCGCAGTCCGGTCACGACGTTCCGCAGCGCCTCCGGAGACTGCAAGATGTCGTGCACGGCGCAGAACAGGGCGGCGTCGGCGGCCGGCCCGATCTCGGCATCCTCGGCCGGCGCCTGCACCACCGTGACGTTGTCCCAGCCCTCGCACGCGATGTGCTCCCGCGCCACCGCCGCCATCTCGGGCGACTCCTCGATGCCGACGACGCCTCCATCCGGGCCCACCTTGTCCCGGAGCAGGCCGCAGCACAGGCCGGTCCCGCAGCCTACGTCGAGGACCACGTGACCGGAGCGGAGCGGGAGCGCCTCGACCACCGCACGGCGGTAGGGCTGGAACGCCGCGGTGTCACGCTCGTAAGAACGGGCGCGCTCACTGTAGGCCGGCTGCCGCGACGCGGAACTCAGGGTCGTGTTCATGTCTCTGCACCCGCCTTCGGTGGATCTGAAGTGCCCACGCTAACTACCACTCACCGCATCCGCGTAAACGGGGTGTATGCAAAAGATTACGGACCGCCTCGTCTGTCTCAGGAGCGCACCCAGGGCACTCTGGCGTGCCTCGAGAGCCCGCGCCGTCGGCTAGATCGGCCCGCCCAACCGGGACGATGTGGCATTGACCCGGATATAACCGGGACGGTGTGGCATCGTCCCGGTTCGCCTCGGGACCTGACTGATGCCCATGCGTTGCGTGGGGCTAGCGGGAACAGTGAGGCGGCGTTCCCCACTTCGCCGCGCCGATTCTCACGCCGACCAACCACGGCAATGTCACATCGCCGTGGTCAGAACCACTACAACGTCACATTGCCGTGGTTGCGGCTGCCGCCGGCGGCCCTGCGGACGGCGGGGCGGGGGCGGGAGGCTGGCGCGGACACTGGGCGCGTGTAGGAGGATGAGTGCATGCTGGTCGTACACGTGCATGTGCGGATCCGGCCGGGACAGGTCGAGGAGTTCCTGGCCGCGACGCTGACGAACGCGCGGGCATCGCTGGGCGAGCCGGGGGTGCTGCGGTTCGACGTCATCCAGGACGAGGCCGATCCGGCTCACGTCGTGCTGGTCGAGGTCTACCGGGACGGCGATGCCTCGGCGGCGCACAAGCTGACACCGCACTACGCGGCCTGGCGGGACGCGGTCGCCGAGATGATGGCCGAGCCACGGGCGTCGACCCGGTTTTCCGCGGTGTTCCCGCCGGGCGACGAGAACTGGGCGAGCGGCACGCCATGACGGCGGCGTTCGAGTTCGCTACCGCCGGCCGCATCGTAGTCGGAGCCGGCCGGGCCGCCGAACTGGCGGACGTGGTGGCCGGGCTCGGGTCGCGCGTGCTGGTGTGCACGGGGGCGGACCCGGCGCGTCATGAGAGCCTGCTGGCGGGCCTGCGGTTGCCGGTCGCGGTGTTCGCCGTGGCGGGCGAGCCAACGGCCGAAGTGGCCCGGACCGCCGCCGCGGCCGCGCGCGAGCACGGCGCCGACGTGATCGCCGCGATCGGCGGCGGGAGCGTCATCGACCTCGGCAAGGCGGTCGCCATGCTGCTGG
>DAIOWL010000161.1:0-10490 GCA_036758545.1 Streptosporangiaceae bacterium
TCGTAGGTCGAGGCCAGCACGAACTCGCTGGGGTGCAGGATGAACGGCTTGTCGTCGTCGGTCTCGATCAGCCGGGTCAGGTCCGGCTGTTCCACGGAGGGGTCGATGTGTGGGTACCGGTGGTTTTCGAACACCCGGAAGTAGCGGTCCATCCGGACGTCGATGCTGGACGGCTGGATGAGTTCGGGATCGTAGGGATCGAGCTTGACCCGCCCGGACTCGATCTCGGACCTGATGTCACGATCGGAGAGGAGCACCCTGGCAACCTACCGGTTCCGGTACGATGTCTGGGCGAACACAGTCCAGCTCGCCTTACGGCGCAGCGTTGCAGGTCCGCGCGGGTGTAGTTCAATGGTAGAACGTCAGCTTCCCAAGCTGATAGTGCGGGTTCGATTCCCGTCACCCGCTCCAGTCTAAAAGCGCAGGTCAGAGGACTCGCCGTGAGGCCTGGCCTGACCAGTCGAGGGACATCAGATACCGTCCGGGCCATTAACGGGCCATTAGCCAGCGGGAACCAGCACGCCGGTCGGACCGTCCTCGTCGTCGCCGCGCTTGGTCTGCTCGGCCTGGACGTGCGTGTCGATGGCGTTCGTGATCGTCGTGTCGGCGCCCTGGGCCTGGTGCTGGTAGATCATCGCGGCCCGTTCGCTATCGTGCCCCATCCGGGCCATCAGGTCCCGGAGCCTGGCGCCGCTGTGGGCCGCGAACTGGTTCCCGGTGTGGCGCAAGTCGTGAAAGTGCAGGCCCGGCATGCCGATCGACTCGACCGCTTGCGGCCAGGCAGACATCTTGTTGAAGTTGCCCCGGCGTAGCGGGCCGCCCTTGGCGCCGGGAAAGACCAGCGCGCCCGGGTCGTCCTCGGCGAAGACCGCGAGGTGCTCGCGAAGCGCCGGAACGAGCACCTCGGGAATGCCGACGATCCGGCGGCCTGCCCTGGACTTCGGCGGCCCGAGGAGCATTGCGCCGGTCGACCGCTCGATATAGGAGGCCCTTACCCTGACGGTGCGCGCCTCCAGGTCGAGATCGCATCGTCGGAGCGCTCGCCTGAGCAGTGGACCGTGGCCCCTATGCCGACCTTGAGCGCCTGATGGCGGAGGCCCAGGCCGGGGAACACGCGGCGAACCTGCGGACGGGACGTGGATCAGAAGGCCCGCCCGGCCGAGCCCTGCGTGTATCTGCACCGGGCGAGTAACCAAGTGAGTAAACAATCACCACCGACAGCAGTGGACGCCAGCGGACTTCGACGAACGGTCGTTCCCAGGTCAAGCCTGTCTCAGCCCTGGCAGTCCACATCACGACTTGGCTTCGGGGCGAAGCGGCCAGCGGTTCGCCTCGTTCAACTCGTCATAGCGCGATCCCGCTGTCCGTCCGCGCGTCTTTCGCGCGTCCTTCTGCGTTGCCGAATTATGCCGTTCTTAGATCAAGCGCGGCGCCTGCGGCGCCGCGGGCCCGACGTCAGCGGCGTGCTCTGCCTTGGCGGCCCGCACGCCGCACGCCGGGCCTAGTCGCGTAGGGCACGCAGATCAAGATGGCTTCGGCGGACAATGGCCGACGGCGGGGCTACTCATCTTCCTCGGCTCTTCATTGTCCAGCTCGCGGCCACCGCGTCTAGGGCGGCCCTGCGGGCCGTCGCACGCGATCGGCTACGCCGCCCCTAGACCCGGCGACCGCTTACAAGGATCCGGCGCCTATCAGGGAAGATGGGGGAGGAGTGTTCGGCATCAGCTCGGGGTCATCTGGTTCAGGCGAGCCTGGTCAAGCCTCTACCGGGCCTAGCCGAAGCTGCGACTGAACGGCGACCCGGACGCCTACCTGCGGCGGATAATCATGAAGCGGATTTGCGCCACTCCTCTCAACGCGCCGTCTCTGCAGGCCATCTGCGGGGGGACTTCAGGTTTTCCTCAGCATGGCGAGTGACAATGCCCCGCATGGATACGCTGACCGAAAAGCGGCAGCGTACCAATGCTGGACTACTGCTCGTTGAACATGAGGCGGATATTCCCAGCTGCCGCAGTGATGCCGGTATCGTCGAGTCTTCTGTTTCGGTGCTGTGCCGGAAGGGCGACACGACGGGACTGAGACGGATCTGCATCATGCGCGCTGCGGGATACGTGCTGCTGCTCCCCGTCGTTAAAGGGTCCGTTCAATGACCGTTCGGGGAGAAAATTACGCGGACGCGCGGCGGTGGCAGGTCCTGCGGGAGCTGCCACGTCGCACGTCGCTACGGACCAAGCTGATTGTTGGACTGCTTGCGCTGGTCATCCTTGCTCTTGCCGCGATGGGGGTTGTGGGAGTTTCGTTGTTGCGGGGGTATCTGATCAGGCCGACGGATTCCCTGCTGACGAGCGTCAATGTTCAACAGGCGACTTTGAGCGCACTGGGTGGGGATCCCCGTGCGCAAAGCCAGCTTGCGGCGAACGATTTCTCGGTGTGGTGGCTCCCTGAGGGAGGAACCCCGCAGGGTGTCGTTGAGCCGTCGCCTGTGCTGTTCGGCGCGGGTCAGGGCCAGGCCATGCTCGCTCACTCGCTCACTGGACTTCAGCCGTGGCTGAAGGCGAACCCCGATACGCCGGCTACGGTTGCGGGTCAGATAGCTGGGGACCGGTGGCGGGTGACCGGCATTGCCGCTTCGGTCAATGGCACCAGCGGCACGGTGGTCCTGGGGACCGATGTCAGCAGCGTGTACACCACGGTCGGGCAGCTGGCCGGTGCCGACCTGATCGTCAGTGTGGTGATTGCTTCGGTGATGGTGATCATTGCTTTCGCAGTCGTGCGGGCGAGCCTGCGGCCGCTGGTGGAAATCGAGGAGACGGCCGGGGTTATAGCGGGCGGGCATCTGGATCGGCGAGTGCCGGAACGGAATCCGCGGACTGAGATCGGCCGCCTAGGTCGATCGCTGAACGCGATGCTGGGGCAGATCGAGGCGGCGTTCCGGGCCCGGGAGGAATCTGAGGCTGCCGCGCATCTGTCCAAGGAGCGAATGCGGCGGTTCATCGCGGATGCCAGCCATGAGCTGCGGACCCCGCTGACGGCCATCCGGGGCTTCGCCGAGTACTACCGGCAGCGCGGCGGTCTGGCCCGGCGCTGGGACCGGGACCAGCCTGCGGGTGACGCCAGCCCGGCTGCCGCCTCGGTCGCGGACGGTCTCGGGCCCGGCGATGTGGACCGGATCATGGGCCGGGTGGAGAACGAGACAGCCCGGATGGGCCTGCTGGTAGAGGACCTGCTTGTGCTGGCCCGGATGGACCAGCAGAGGCCGCTGGCCCGGCAGCCGGTTGACATGCTGGTGCTGGCTGTTGATGCGGTGCACGATGCGCGGCTGCAGGCACCGGACAGGACGATCGGCCTGTCGGTTCAGCCCGGGGCGGCGTTTCTGGTGATCGGCGACGAGGCGCGGTTGCGTCAGGTTATCGGGAACCTGATGAGCAACGCGCTTACCCACACCCCGGACGGCACCCCGGTCGAGGTGTCGGTGAGTTCCAGTACGCTCACCGCCCAGGCCAGTCACGCCATACCCGCAGTGATCGTAGACGTGACCGACCACGGGCCGGGCTTGTCTGTCGAGCAGGCTCAGCGGGTATTTGAGCGGTTCTACCGGGCCGACCAGGCCAGGACTCGTAGCACCGGGGGCAGTGGCCTCGGGCTGTCGATCGTGCGCGCGCTCATCGAGGCTCAGGACGGCAGCGCATCAGTGCATACCGCCCCGGGTGAGGGCGCGACCTTCCGAATCACGCTTCCGCTGGACCCGGACGCTGTAGGTGACGCAGACGGCGACCTCGACGACGAGGCAGATAGCTAATGACAGCGACGATGGCCTGATATTCACCAGCCCCGAGGGTGCCCCGCTGGGAGCCATACCGATGAACGACCTCGCAATTCTCCGGACTTGCACGAACAACCGGCATCGAGTCGTCCGGGGGTCACGAACTGTCCTGAACCGGCCTGGACGCCCGCACGGGAATCTACAGGTCAGAAGGTCGCGTTTTGCGGTCATTAATGCCGCTGTGTCACTTGCGAGCCTCGATCGCTGCAGCTCCCTGCGATGCACTGGAATCTACGGATCTGTGAGTGTCGCTCCCCATGTCGTCCAGATGATCCCGGCGTCGTTGGCGGGGGGCGGGGCCTGCATCATTCGGTGTAGCCCCCCGGTCTCGATGTTCTCCATTAGCCAGATCGCAGCGTGCTCATCTGAGGGCGGGGTGAACCGGTGACCAAACCGGACGCCGGGGAAGCCCTCATGCGAGAACAGGACCGCCACGCCACGCCACGCCCCGGCGCTGGTGATGATCACCTCAGCGTCGTTACTCACCCCCTCGATAAACGGCCTGCGTTCTCGCGGCGGCAGGGCGTCACCCGGCTGGGCCCCGTCGCGGACGGCCTGGATGATCGAAGGCTCGAGGTAGCTCAAGCCGCCCCCGGCCATCAGCCTGCGGGCCTCAGCGCAATCAGCTACGGTCAGCGTCCGCGGCTGGCCAACGCCTTCCGGTACCCAGCCCGTACTGAAAGCGGCCTCAATATCGGCGCGCTGCCGCTCCAGCTCGGCCTGACTAGGCGGGTCCAGGCTCACGGCAAGAGGCTAGGCCGCCAACCGTCTAGATTCAAGATCACCGTGCCATTCGCGTGTCATTACCCCCGGTCCCCAGCGGTACGCAGCGGTCACTCGCAGGCCGCCTCTTAGCCAGGTCAGCGCGTCCAGCCGTATGCCAGCGGTAAGTACCCTGCCCTATTTGGCGCTCGCTCCCCTAGCCGGCCCCGTCCGGAGAGGATTATACGATTGGGGATCGGGTGAGGTTCCCCTGCGTGTGCTGGCGGCTCGCGGGATCTATGCCCGCCTGGTGAGCGCCGCTTGCCAGCGGGGGGAACGCTGGAAAGTGAGCCGGTGATGGCCCAGGAGCTGCCGAGACTCAGCGCCAGGCTGGAAAAGGCGCGCTCTGAGATCGCCGCACTTGCGCAGTCGCGCAAGCGTATCCAGGCGCAGTTGACTGTCCTGGAGCAGCAGGATGCGAAGCTTGGGCAGCAAGCTGCCAGGGCACGGCAGATGGGGCGGGAAGACCTCGCTCGCGTGGCTCTGGCCCGGCAGCGGGAAGCGCGAAGTCAGCGTGCCGGGCTGCACGATCAGCTTGGTCAGCTGCTCGGTGAAGAAGAAAGACTCACCACCGTGGCGCAACGGGTGCAGGCGAGGAAGGCCCGGATCTACTGGTTCGGACTCCAGGGCCAGGACGGCGAAGACCCGGTTGATACCGGCGGCCGTTAGACGCCGTTTCCGGCAGACCCCGCTGGTGGAATCCCAGGCTCGGAGAGATCAGCGACCCGGAACCCCGGGCCATTAGCGGCCGTTAACCCCGGTGAAGAGGGGTCTCTCACGGTCACTCGCGGACACCCCGCCCCGCAGGTCAGGCCATGTGACAAGCCCGGACGGCACCGCTTCCCAAGCTGATAGTGCGGGTTCGATTCCCGTCACCCGCTCCACAGTAAAGTCGCAGGTCAGTACTGTTTCCGGCACGTTAGTGACCTTGTGACGAGTGCTGCTGACCAGCCCGTCGGGCCATTAGCGTCGCGGAAGTCGTGATGATGGGGCAGATTGGCTGGTCAAGCTGATAGTCCGCATTTGGCGTCAGCCCGCAGCGCTCAGCGGCTGGATGTCGTCGAGTGCCGCGCCTAGCCGGTCTTTCTCGACCTCGAGGTCGTAGCGGGCCTGCAGGTTTATCCAGAACCGCTCCGAGGTGCCGAAGTAGCGGGCGAGCCGTAGTGCCGTGTCGGCGCTGATCCGGCGCTGCCCGTGGACGATCTCGTTGATCCGCCTGGCAGGCACGTCTACCGCCTTGGCCAGCTGGTACTGGCTCACTCCGAGCGGCCCGAGGAACTCCTCAAGGAGGATCTCGCCAGGGTGTACCGGTGCCATAACCGTCTCAGCCGCCACCGTGCTCCTCCTTAGTGGTAGTCCACGATCTCAACGTCTTCCGGTCCGGCCTCGGACCAGCGGAAGCAGATCCGCCACTGCCGGTTGATCCGGATGCTGTACTGCCCGGTGCGGTCACCTGCCAGTTTCTCAAGCCGGTTGCCCGGGGGCACGCGTAGGTCTCCCAGGATCTCCGCCGCGTCCAGCATCGCGAGCTTGCGCCAGGCGGCGCGCTGAGTTGTCGTGTCCAGCTTCCGCGACTGCTGCCGCCGCCAGATCGCCTCGGTGTCTTTGTCCCTGAAGGATCTCAGCACTCTCCATGATAACGCGATGCGTTATTAACGCAAGGCGTTAACAGGCATGCGGACCTTGCGTCCGGGGGGGCGTGCATGCTCGAACCAATGGGTTACTTCCTGGTGAAGTCGCCTCTGGGCTTGGCTGGATGAGAATACATGGTCGGCTTCGTCAAGGACGATCAGCTTGTGCGCTACCCGGGTGGTGGACAGTGCAGCTTGCCATGCCGTCCCGTGGACGGCCAGGCCGCTGCCCGCGGAGTAGGCCAGCAGCATCGGCGTGCGGATGTCGCCGACGTACTCAACCGGGGACGCGGCGGCCCACCGAGCGGGCGACTGGCCGGGGTCACCGCCGAGCCAGGCGGCTTGCACCTGCAGGCTTGCCGAATCCAGGAGCTTCAGGTCGGCGACGGCATCACAGCATGCTGCGGCCCCGAACCGGTGATCGCGGGCCAGGATCCGTCCGGCCAGGTACCCGCCGTAGCTATGGCCCAGCAAGAACAAGGCTCGCGGGTCCGCCGCGCCATCAGCGACGAGCATGTCCACGCCGGTCAGCACGTCATCGGCTTCGGGGTCGGCGGCAGGAAGCCACGGGCGGCGGAAGGCTTCGGTCATGAGGCGATTCCCGGCGATACCAGAGGCGCGGAAATCGGGCATGAACACCGTGAAGCCCGCCGCAACCCAGGCCGACGGATCCGGATGCTCACCGCAGGCCAGGCCGCTGACCGGGCCGCCATGCAGCAGCACCAGCAGCCGCTGCAATCCGGCGTCGGGAGCGGCGGCCAGCAGCCCTTCGAGCGCGATCCCGTCATGAGCCCAGGTGATCACGCTGACCGGGACCGCATCGGCAGGGCGCAGCATCTGCAGGCGGTGATCGGCGTCGCCCCGCCCGGCGCGGACGAGCCAGGCCGAGCCGTCGTGATCGCAGCGAACGGCAAGAGTATCCTGGCCACCGGGCGCCAGGGCGAGCAGCCGGTAGCTGGCCGAGGCGGGATGGGACCACCACCGCGTCATCCCGCTAGCGAGATCGATCGTGACAATGCCCCGCCGGATGCCATCGAAGGCGGTAACAGCCAGTTGGCCAGACGCCGACCAGCACGGGTCGCCCCAGATCCGGACCTGCGACGGCGTCATCGCCTGCAGGCTGCCGGACCAGATCACCACGTGGTACCACGGCGGGTAGCTGTCCTGGGTCCACAGGGCAGCTACCAGGCCAGCTGGCCCTCTCGAGGTGCTCACCACATGACCACCTAGAGCTTGCGTGATCCGCCCGGCAATCTCGTCGTCCGGCATGGCCGCAGGTTCAGCTCGGACGAGCTCCAGGACTTCCCAGGACGGCCAGGCTCGCAGCGCCCGGTGACGCGGATAGATCACCTCGACGTGATCACCATCCAGGAAAGCAGCCGACAGCGGCATTACTTCCCGCAGAGACCTCCACAGCACACTTAAATCATGTCCCCGCATGCTTCTGCCGGCCATGATCCGGTGCTGTGAACGTGACGGTCTCACGCCCAATCGAGGACCAGGCGCGAGTGATTGCCACGGGCCGGGCCAGCATCGCCGGGCCATTAGCGGGCCATTAACCCCGGTAAAGAGGGGTCTCTCACGGTCACTCGCCGACACCTGCCCCCGCAGGTCAGGCCATGTGACAGGCCCGGACGGCATAGTTTCCCAAGCTGATAGTGCGGTTCGATTCCCGTCACCCGCTCCAAGAGAGAATGCGCAGCTAGCGCATCGTTTTCCGAGTGCCGCCCCGGAGCAGTCATGATGCCTCATCGCTGTTCCGTGCCCCTTGCCTGCCCGATTGAGGGCGTTCGGCTTCGGCTCGTCGGCTGATCTCGTCAGCGATCATCTTGTCGCGCAGCGACGTGCGATGCTGGTAGATCAGCGCAGCGCGCGTGGTGCTGTGGCCCATCCGGTCCATGAGTTCGCGGAGGCTAGCTCTGGCCTCGCCGGCCAGCGTGTTACCGGTATGCCGCAGGTCGTGAAAGTGAATGCCGGTCAGCCCGGCCGCTTAAAAGGCGTACCTCCGGCGTGCCAGGCCTGACGGCCAGGCCCGGCTACGCGAGCAATCGGAGCAGAGCAGAGCGGCCAGGGACCGGTGATGAGCGGCAAGGGTCGCCGGTTCTCGCCGTTGCGGGGTGGCAGCTTTCGTCGTCCCCTTCGGGCGGAAGCCCTACGGCGCGACGAGCTGCCGCGCACGGCTGCCCGTCGTGCACGAGATCCCGGACAAGCGGGCCACTTGTCACCCGCGGTCAATGTCGTTCTACGACACGTGCGTTGCCCCACGCTACAGAAATGGCCCAACCGGCCGACGAAGATTGACCGGAGCCGAAGCATTCGAGTTGGAGGGTATGGATCCCTGTTACATTGACATCGACGGTTTTTGGCCTAAGGGCGCTAACAGTAAAGGTCCGGAGAGTGTGCCCATCGCCAACTAGTATTACGCCCGCTTCGAAATGTGGCGGAAACTTGGCCCCAAGTCCAATAGTAGCTTGGAACCGGCGAGCGTTATGCTCTAGCTTATATGCAGGAAAAGCAGTTGGATCGCCAACGTTACAATAGAACAAGATACTCTTGGGGTAAATTGATCCGTCTATCTTGACTGGACCCGGGTTCACCAGCTCGCCGAGATTCCCGGAAGGTACCAGATCTGAGAGATATGAGAACGAGGATGTGCTGGAAGTCTTCGGAATCACCACTGGGGCAGACTCGCCAGTTGGGGAGCTTGCACTGGCCGAAATGGACGGCGCGGGCGAAGAGGCTGCTTTTGGCGGCGTACCAGAGTTGACAAGGATCAATGCTATTACTACCGCCACTGCAGCTACGACGCTTCCGATAATCGTCCAGAAGAGTGTCCGGCCTCGCTGCATAGGTCCTCCGACACCATCGTGCCTAAATCTAGGCAACTTAGTATCTCACACGTAGGGCTCTGCATCCTGCGCACAGTAGCCTGTCGTTCCGACAGTCCCTCCAAGTTGAATCGGCATCATCACAACCAGCTGAACACGCCAGATACGCGCCAGAACGACTGGGGCATAGCGGCCACTCATGAGCCGTCAGAGATAGCAATGACCCTCGCCGACCTAGCCAGGAGCACGTCATACGTGCTGGCGATTTGATCTCTCAGGCAGCAGGTCGCACCAGCAGGCAGGGTTGCAGTTCACCACCATGCGGTGGCGTCCAGGGACGACCGATCACAGACGTTGGTCAGCTTGAACCGATCCGGATGACCACGACCCGAGCTGCTAATGCGGTTGGATCGTTGGCGCCCGCCGAGCTCATTCCCAATCCTTCCGATCGCAAGGTCAGGCGAAGTCCGTCGTGCCATTAGCGTGCCATTAACCCCGGTAACGAGGGGCCTCTCACGGTCACTCGCGGGTACCCCACCCTGCAGGTCAGCCCGTACAACAGCATGAATCGCACAGATTCCCAAGCTGATAGTGCGGGTTCGATTCCCGTCACCCGCTCCACAGCAAAAGACCAGTTCGGAAGCATTTTCCGAACACTGGACCTTCGTTCCTCCTGGGGCCGAATCGCACCATGGACCAATAGCGCCATTAGGAGCCCCATCCGCGGACTGTCAGCTGTTCCGGCCTACGACGCCAGTTCTGATCGCCAGACTGCGTAGAACGCTCGCAGGTCGGCGGCGGATAACCTGTCTTGGCGCGCTTTTTCGCGGCGGCAAGCGGCTGCTATTCGAGGTCAAGTACGGCGCGGAGCGCGACGTTGACCTCCATGAGTTCATCCGGGTCTAGGCGGCCCGCGAACTCGCCGAGGCGCTGCGGGTCGACGGCGGCGGTCTGCTCGACTAGTACCCGGACATCCTGGCCGAGTAGTTCGATGGTCGGGTGGATCATGGATCCGAAGGATTTGGTTGTCGTCGGGGCTACCAGCCAGGTCGAGAGGTGGTCGTAGGCGTTGACCTGGACGACGACGGCGTAGCGCTCGCCTTGCTGCTCATGTCCTTGAGCGGAGCGCGGTCTCTTGAGGCGGTAGACGTCACCACGCACGGAGTTCGTC
The DNA here is from genome assembly GCA_036758545.1 of Streptosporangiaceae bacterium. Taxonomy (GTDB): domain Bacteria; phylum Actinomycetota; class Actinomycetes; order Streptosporangiales; family Streptosporangiaceae; genus Palsa-504. The sequence goes on from DAIOWL010000161.1 coordinate 10,216, forward strand.
CAGTTCTTCGCGGACCGCGCGGATCTCTGCCTGATATTCGGGGTTGGCTGCCAGCCGCGCGGCGTCGGCGCGCAGGTCTTCCTGGCGCTTGTTGTGCGCGGCGATTTCGAGGGCGTGCCGGATGGCGTGGGTGGGGCTGGTGCCGTCTGCCGTGAGGATGGCGAGATTCTCCGTATCCTCGACTGTAGGACGGAATGTAATCGGATCTGCCATACGATAAGTATACAACTAGGCAACGGCACTTCGCGCACCGCGCCCAGCGTCGCCGGGGCGGG
>DAIOWL010000162.1:0-2313 GCA_036758545.1 Streptosporangiaceae bacterium
GGCCACGCCGGGCGGCCACTAGGCTGGTCGGCGTGCTTGTGGTGGGTTTTGATACCGCGACCCCGGCGGTGAGCGTGGCCTTGCACGACGGGGAGCGAGTCGTTTCCGAGGCGTCCGCCGCCGATGGGCGGCGTCACGGTGAGCTGCTGACGCCGATGATCGCGCAGGTGCTGTCCGATGCGGGCGCGTCCCGCGCCGATCTCACCGCGGTCGCGGTCGGGGTCGGCCCCGGCCCGTACACCGGGCTCCGGGTCGGCGTGGTGACCGCCCGGGTGCTCGGGGCCGTGCTCGGCATCCCCGTGCACGGGGTGTGCTCGCTGGACGTGATCGCCGCCGACGTCCCGCGCGGGCGGGAGTTCCTGGTGGCGACCGACGCGCGCCGCAAGGAGGTCTACTGGGCCCGGTACGACGCCGCCGGGGTGCGCCTGGAGGGTCCCGCGGTCGGCAGCGCCGCGTCGATCCCGGGTGCCGCCGGTTTGGCCGTGGCGGGCAGCGGGGGACAGCTGTACCCGGAGGCGTTCGGCACGGTCACCGGGCCCGCCTATCCGGACGCCCGGACGCTGTGCGCGCTCGCGGTCGGCGTGGGCGACGGGCAGGCCGCCGTGCCCCTGCTGGCCGCGGAGCCGCTCTACCTGCGGCGTCCTGACGCCAGGGAGCCCGGGCCGCCCAAGAAGGTCACCCCTTCATGAGCGCCTGCACGGACGGCCAGAGCACGATTCGGCTGCGGGAGATGAAGCGGGCCGACATGCCCGCGATCATCGTGCTGGAGCAGGAGCTCTTCCCCGAGGACGCGTGGACGCCGGAGATGTTCGCGGCGGAGTTCGCTCAGCCGCCCTCCCGCCGGCTCTACCTGGTGGCCGAGGCCGGAAACGCGCTGGTCGGATACGCGGGGATGATGTTCACCGGCGGGTCGCAGGCTGACGTGGTGACGCTGGCGGTGACTCCGGCCCGGTGGGGCGAGGGGACCGGAACGGCGCTGCTGACGGCGCTGGTCGACGAGGCGGACAAGCGGGGTTACGAGGAGGTCTTGCTCGAGGTGCGGAAGGACAACCCCAGGGCCAGGCGGCTGTACCTGCGCCACGGGTTCGCCGAGGTCGGGATCAGGCGCGGCTACTATCAGCCGTCCGGCGTCGACGCCGTGGTCATGCGGAAGAGGCTCCGGTTATGGTTTCCCCCCTGGTGCTGGGCATCGAGACGTCCTGCGACGAGACCGGCATCGGGCTGGTCCGCGGCCACGACCTGCTCGCCGACGCCGTCGCGTCGAGCGTGGCCGAACACGCGCGGTTCGGCGGGGTGGTGCCCGAGGTGGCCAGCCGGGCGCACCTGGAGGCGATGCTGCCGACCTTTGACCGGGCCCTCGCGATCGCGGGCGTCCAGGCCGGCCAGATCGACGCCGTGGCCGTCACCGCGGGACCGGGCCTGGCCGGGGCGCTGCTGGTCGGGGTGGCCGCGGCCAAGGCATACGCCTTCGCGCTGGGCAAGCCGCTGTACGGGGTCAACCACCTGGCCGCGCACATCGCCGTGGACCAGCTGGAGCACGGCACGCTGCCGTCGCCCGCGGTGGCCCTGCTGGTGTCCGGCGGGCATTCCTCGCTGCTGCTCGTGCCCGACGTGGCCGAGGAGGTCATCCCGCTCGGGGCCACCATCGACGACGCGGCCGGCGAGGCCTACGACAAGGTGGCGCGGGTGCTCGGCATGCCGTTCCCCGGCGGCCCGCCGATCGACAAGGCGGCCCGCGACGGCGACCCCGCCGCGATCAGCTTCCCCCGGGGCAAGTACCACGACGGCACGCTGGACTTCTCCTTCGCGGGCCTGAAGACCGCGGTGGCCCGCTGGGTGGAGGCGCGGCAGGCGGACGGCCAGCCGGTGCACGCCCCGGACGTGGCCGCGTCCTTCCAGGAGGCGGTGGCCGACGTGCTCACCCGCAAGGCCGTGCAGGCCTGCCAGCGGCACGACGTCACCGACCTGATCATCGGCGGGGGCGTGGCGGCCAACTCCCGGCTGCGCTCGCTGGCCGCGGAACGCTGCGACGCGGCCGGCATCAAGCTGCGCGTGCCGCGCCCTGGTCTGTGCACCGACAACGGCGCGATGGTGGCGGCGCTGGGCGCGGAGATCGTCTCCCGCGGCCTGGAGCCGTCCCCGCTCGACCTGCCCGCGGACTCCTCCCTCCCGGTCACCGAGGTGGTGGTCCGCTAGCGCCCGGCTAGCCCTTTGCGTTCCGGCGGAACAGCCACCGGCCGAGCAGGGCGAGCCCGGCCGCCGCCACGACCGCCGGGACGACCCGCTTGAGCAGCGAGGGCCCCACCAGCTTGA
>DAIOWL010000162.1:2413-10489 GCA_036758545.1 Streptosporangiaceae bacterium
GAACTGCTCGACCAGCTTGCTCCCGACCTCGACCATCACCCCGCGGCCGAACTGGGCCGGCCGGCCGGTCACGTTCATCGTCGTGTGCATGCTGGCGGTGGTCCCGTCGCCGCCCGACTCGGGCTCCAGCGTCGCCCGCACGGTCGCCGAGGCGGTACCCGCGCCGCGGGTCTCCTTGCCGGAGGCCTCGAGCAAGATCACCCTGGCGTCGGGGTCGCGCTCGGTGAACTTCGCGGTACCGCGGTAGGTCAGCGACACCGGGCCGACCTTGACCTTTATCCGCCCGGTGACCACCTCGCCGTCGAACTCGTCCACGGTGGCGCCGGGCATGCACGGCGCGATCTTCTCCACGTCGAGCAGCACGTCCCAGGCCCGTTCGGGTGGGACGGGGACGGTGAACGAGTGGTCCATTTCCATGGCCATGGTGCGTCACTCTCTCTGGCTGGATTCAATCAGTGAATTATGCCCGTTATCGGTCCGCATCAGCAAAAACGCCTGCCCCCGGCGTGGCAGGCCGCCCGCGGCTCAGGCGGTGTCCAGGACCCGGAAGCCCTCGGCCAGGCGTCCTCCGGGCAGGCCCGCCTGCTCGGCCACCATCCTCAGCCGGGTCCTGATGCGCTCGGTCAGGTCGTCCATGTGCCCGGTCTGGCTCTCGTGCGCGCGCAGCGCCGCGATCTTACGCGGGAAGGTCTCGGTCACGTCCACGTAGTGGTTCGGGTCGGGCCCGGCCGCGATCCAGACCTCGCGCACGGTCCAGGCGGCCAGCGACTCGCGCTCGAGCAGCTCCGGGAACGCGAACGGGTTCCGCGCGTCCGGGTAGACGGCGTCCAGGGCGGCCGAGCCCACCGCGCGATGATCGGGATGGCCGACCCCGATCCTGGCGTAGTTCCGCTCCGGGCTGGGACACAGGATCCGGTCCGGCCGGACCTGCCTGATCACCCTGGCCAGATCGCGGCGCAGGTCCAGGCTGGCTTCCACCCGGCCGTCCGGGTAGCCGAGGAAGCGCACGTCGTGCACTCCGACGCACTTGGCCGCGGCCACCTGCTCGGCCCGGCGCACGGCCGGCATCTCCTCCCGGGGGAAGTCCTCGTCGAAACCGCCGGCGTCGCCGTCGGTCACCAGGCAGTAGACCACCTCGATCCCCGCCTCCGTCCAGCGCGCGACGGTTCCGGCGGCCGCGAAGTCCACGTCGTCGGGGTGGGCGGTAATGGACAGGATCCGGCTGATCTCGGCGTCATCGAGCACGCCCGCCATCCTAAGCAGGGGGCGCGCGGCCGGGCCGCGGCGCCCCCCATTGGGCTACTCGTCCGGAACCAGGGTCGGGGTGGCCCTGGTCAACGTCTGCTTCTTGAAGAAGGGCGCGCCTGGCCTGATGTACCGGCAGTAGAGGAAGAAGACCACTCCGACCAGCCCGGCCGCCACCGCGATGACGAACGCGCCGCCGATCTGCCAGTGCAGGCCCGGCACGGTCCACATGGTGTAGTCGTTCTCGGTCGCCACGTCGTAGTCCAGCCACACGCTCCAGCCGCCCAGGAAGTACAGGATCAGGGCGCCGGTCACCGGCAGGATGCCCTGCATGAACAGGTTCCGCGCGCTGCTGGTCAGGTTCTTGCGGTAGTACCAGGCGCAGGCGAAGCCGGTCAGGCCGTAGTAGAACGCGATGTACAGGCCGATCGCGATGACCGCGTCGCCGATCACCCCGATGCCGTTCGACGAGTAGTTCAGTCCTACGTAGACCACGATCGAGATCACCCCCATGGCGACCGTGGACACCGTGGGGGTCATGAACCGCGGGTGGACCGTGGCGAACGACTTGGGCAGCGCCTTGTAGGCCGCCATCGACAGGGTGGTCCGCGCGGTGGGCAGGATCGTGGTCTGCGTGGAGGCGGCCGCCGAGGACAGCACCATGAGCAGCAGCAGGTGGTAGAAGGTCGGGCCGAAGCCCGTCGTGCCGAAGATGGCCTTGCCCTGGACCGAGAGCACGTCGCCCGCGTTGTCGAGGTTGCCCAGACCGTTGCCCGTGGTCTTGACCCCGGCGAACGCCTGCATGGAGAAGATCACCAGCGCGTAGGTGACCAGCAGGATGATGGTGGAGAAGATCGCGGCCAGGCCCGGCGTCCTGGTTTTGTCCTTGGTCTCTTCGTTGACCGCCACGGCGGTGTCCCAGCCCCAGTAGATGAACACCATGAGGATGATCCCGCTGGCGAACGCGCTGAAGCTGGAGATGTGGAACGGGTTGAGCCACTGGATGCTCGGTGTGAGGTGACCGGCCGGCGCGGTGCCTGCGCCGACCTTGACCAGGGCGACGATGGACAGGACGAACAGCATGGTGAGCTCGATGCCCAGCAGGATCTTCTGGAAGTTCGCCGACACCTCGATGCCGACGTAGCAGATGGCGGTCATCAAGATGATCCAGATGATGCCGCCCAGCAGCACCCAGCTGCTGGTGGCGTTGCTCCCGATGCCGTTGGCGCCGAACAGCAGGAACACGTACTGGCTCGCGACCTGGGCCAGGCTCGCCATGACCAGCACGTCGGCCGCGACGATGGCCCAGCCGCCCGCCCAGCCGGTCTTCGGCCCGAATGCGCGGGTGGCCCAGGTGAACGTGGTGCCGCAGTCCGGGTCGGCCTTGTTCAGCTCGCTATAGCCGATCGAGGTCAGCAGCATCGGGACGAACGCGAGCACGGCCACGGCCGGCGACTGCAGCGTCACCGCGCCTACCACGAACACGAGGGTCGCGGCGATGCTATACGCGGGCGCGACCGACGCCGTGGCGATGACGGTGGTCGAGATCAGCCCGAGGGCGCCCGATTTGAGACCCTTATCGAGCTGTGCTTCCTGCGTCGCTGGGGATTGCTCGGCGGTGGCCATGTCTCACCCTCCTGGCTTCGGCCCGGTGCGGCCGGGACCGTCGATCCCCGGCAGGCAGTCCGCCGGACGGGCCGGATCTGATGACACGATCTGAGCATCCGGGGCACGACGACGGAATCAGCGCCCACGTTGCTACGGTTCTAGCATGAATTCCGCTTTGCGGCAACGATATCCGTAGTAACGGCTAGATATCACTGCCGGTCTCGTCAGCCGTATGAGGAAAGGTCTAGGATCGGCCCATGCGCATACTCCTGGTGGGCGCGGGCGGCGTCGGCACGGCGTTCGCCCGGATCGCCGCTCGCCGCGCGTTCGCTGAGCTGGTCATCGCCGACTACGACCTGGGCCGGGCGCAGCGCGCCGCAGCGGCCCGTGACGGATACCAGGCCGTGCCGCTGGACGCGCGGGATGAGCAGGCCGCCGCCGGCCTGCTCAGGCAGCACCGTTGCGATGTGCTCATGAATGCTACGGATCCCCGCTTCGTGATGCCGCTATTCCGTGCCGCGCTCCAGGCCGGCACGCACTACCTGGACATGGCGATGTCGCTGTCCTACCCCCATCCGGATGAGCCGTACCGGCGGACCGGCGTCAAGCTCGGCGACGAGCAGTTCGCGCTGGCGCCGCAGTGGGAACGCTCGGGCCGGCTGGCCCTGGTCGGGATGGGCGTCGAGCCGGGGCTGTCCGACGTGTTCGCCCGGTACGCCGCCGACGAGCTGTTCGGCGAGATCACCGAGCTCGGCGTCAGGGACGGCGCCAACCTCGAGGTGGCCGGATACGAGTTCGCGCCCACCTTCTCCATCTGGACCACGATCGAGGAGTGCCTGAACCCGCCGGTGATCTGGGAGCACGGCCGGGGGTGGTTCACCACCGAGCCGTTCAGCGAGCCCGAGGTCTTCACCTTCCCGGCGGGCATCGGCCCGGTGGAGTGCGTGAACGTGGAGCACGAAGAGGTGCTGCTGATGCCGCGCTGGGTCGAGGCGCAGCGGGTCACCTTCAAGTACGGCCTCGGCGCGGAGTTCATCGGCGTGCTGCGTACCCTGCACAAGCTCGGCCTGGACTCCACCGACCCGGTACGGGTCGGCGGCGCGAGCGTGTCGCCGCGCGACGTGGTGGCCGCGTGCCTGCCGGACCCGGCCGGCCTGGGTGACAAGATGAGCGGCCTGACCTGTGCGGGCACCTGGGTCACCGGCACGTCGAAAGACGGCGCGCCGCGCGAGGTGTACCTCTACCACGTGGTCGACAACGCCTGGTCGATGGCCGAATACGGCTCCCAGGCGGTGGTCTGGCAGACGGCCGTGAACCCGGTGGTGGCGCTGGAGCTGATCGACTCGGGCACCTGGTCTGGCGCCGGGGTGCTCGGCCCTGAGGCGCTGCCGCCACGGCCGTTCCTCGACCTGCTGAACGACTACGGTTCTCCCTGGGCCTGCGAAGAGCGCGCCCCGGCCTAGGGCGGCCCTGGCCAAGGGCGGCAGGCGGCCTCGATCAGATGTCGGCGAGGATCTGCTGGAGCACCTTGGTGGTGTTCGCCACCGGCTCGGCCTGGAGGCAGAGCTGCTCCATGACCTCCAGGTAGCTGTCCACCTCGACCGGCTTGTCCAGGTAGAGCGCGCTGGTCAGCTGCTCGATGTAGACGACGTCCTGCAGGTCGGGCTCGGCGAACCGGAGGATGCTGAACGGACCGCCCATGGCCGAGTGCGCACCGGCGCTGAACGACAGGATCTGCAGCGTCACCGCCGGGTGGTCCACGATCTCGGTGAGGTACCTCAGCTGCTCGCGGACGATTTCCCGGCTGCCGACCGGGCGGCGCAGCGCGCCCTCGTCAACCACGACCCACAGCTGCGGCGCGTCGGGCCTGCGGAGGATCTCCTGGCGGCTGGCCCGCAGCTCGCTCCGCCGCGCGATCTCCTCCTCGGATTCCGCGGAGCCCTGGCGGATCAGGGCGCGGGCGTAGCCTTCGGTCTGCAGCAGCCCCGGCACGAACTGGATCTGGTACGTCCTGATGATCGACGCGGCGGCCTCCAGGCCCACGTAGGGCTCCAGCCAGGTGGGGAGGACGTCGGAGTAAGCGTGCCACCAGCCGGGCGTGTTCGCTTCCCTGGCCAGGTTCAGCAGGGCCGCGCGCTCCTCGCTGTCGGTGACACCGTAGAGGGTAAGGAGGTCGCCCACATCGCGCTCCTTGAAGCCGACCCGGCCATGTTCCATCCGGCTGATCTTGGAGTGCGAGCCGCGGATGGCTTCCGCGGCCTGCTCAGCGGTAATTCCCCGCGATTCGCGCAGCCGGTGCAGCTGGTTGCCGAGCACCAGCCGCTGGACGGTTGGGCCGCCCGCGCGCGTGCCAAAAATGCTGGGGGGAACGTCCCAGGCCGAGTCTTCAGATGAGACCATCGGCACTCCTCGCATCGTCGCACCCTGAGATCCTGGCGGGGTGTGGACCAGTCTCCCACGTGATCTCGCGCTTACGGAAGGGGGATATGTGACTATTCAAAGGATGTCGTGATCCCTCCGCGTTTGCGCAGGTCGAAAGATACCAGTTTGCCAGGCTTCAACCCTCGAGTCGCCGCGTGCCGGACGGTAGCACTGTTACTAGCGAGTAAGATGGTTTGTTCCGCCGGTTAGGTGGTCGAACTCCCCATCCTTGGCTCCTGCCAGGAATGCGGTGATCTCTGCTTGAGTGTAGAGCAAGATGGGGCCCGCCGGGAAACGCGAGTTCCGCATCGCTATCTCACCGCTCGGCAGCGCGGCCAGCTCGACACACTCCCCGTTCGGGTTGCTGTGCCAGCTCTTCTGCCAGCACACCTCCCCGAGCTCCGCGGCGAGCATGCCGTTGTAGGTAATGACCATGTTTATCCCCTTCCGACAGGGTAACGCATGTCAGGCCTGGTTATTCACTCGCTGTAGTCTCCAGTTAGCAACTGGTGAGCAAGTTGCCTGATGCGTTCTGCCTGTCTGCCGGCCCCCTATGCGCCTACTCGGAGACCTGTGCACAAAGCGAATGAACGTGCATCTGGTCTTGCATTTGCACAATATATCAGGCAACATGTCTTTAAGCACGCAGTTAACACCGTGATGGGCAAGGGTTTTCGTGCCCAATGACATGCAGGAAGCTGTTGCGTTGGCGCATCTCAGTGTCGCTACCGGTAGCGGGGATGACGACGAGGAAGTCAGCATTCCCTGGCCCACGGTAAGTGACGGCATGCCACGGCTGCTGCCTGTGCCTTCGGCCTGGTGGGAGACCCCGGCGGTTACTACTCGTGCGCTGAGCGCCCGGCCGGAGGAAGCCAGGACCGCCCGCCGGTTCGTCCGGGAGATACTGACCTGCTGGGGCCTGGAGGCGCTGGCAGACGACGCCGAGATGATCGTGGACGAGCTAGTGGTCAACGCCGTCCTGCACGGGACGCGGGCGGGGCTGACCCGGCCGAGCCCCGGAGCCGGGCTGACCGTGCTGCGGCTGTGCATGCTCAGGCGGGCCGGCGAGGTCATGCTGGCGGTGGTGGATCCGGGCAACGAGACGCCCATGCCCAGGAAACCCGACTGGGGCGGGGAGAGCGGGCGCGGCCTGCAGATCGTGGGCGCCTTGAGTCATGTCTGGGGCTGGAGCCCCATTGCCGGGCACGGCAAAGCGGTCTGGGCCGTGCTCCGTGACCCCTGAGACCTAGGCGATCCCTGAGAGCGGCTCCTCGGACGCGGACACGAGGACGTGCTCGACCAGCGCGATGAGGACATCCTTGGCCGATTCCTTGCTGCGTGCATCACACAGCACGATGGGCATCCCGGGCTCGAGGTCCAGGGCCATCCTGACGTCTTCGGTGTCGTACCGGCGGGCGCCGTCGAAGCAGTTGAGCGCGATGATGAACGGTATCTGCCTGCGCTCGAAGTAGTCGATGGCGGGGAAGCTATCGGCCAGTCGGCGGGTATCGGCGAGGACCACCGCGCCGAGCGCCCCGATGGCGAGCTCGTCCCACATGAACCAGAACCGCTGCTGCCCGGGCGTGCCGAAGAGATAGAGCACCAGATCGCTGCGCAGGCTGATCCGGCCGAAATCCATCGCGACCGTGGTGGTGGTCTTCCCTTCTACCCAGGCCGTGCTGTCGGTGCGCACGCTGCCCTCGGTGAGTGGCTCCTCGGTACGCAGCGGCCTGATCTCGCTCACGGCGCCGACAAGCGTGGTCTTACCCACGCCGAAGCCCCCGGCCAGCAGGATCTTGATGGCGCGATGCTGGCCAGGGCTCCGTGGGCGCCCGCCGACGGGATCAGAGACCCCGTAGTCCATTGAGGACCTCCCTGAGAGTGTGCTTGTCGATCCGCTCGGCCATCACGACCGGGGTGCGGATCATGACCAGGCCGAGCTCCCGCAGGTCGGCGAGGATGATCCGGACCACGCCGAGCGGGAGATCGACGTCCGAGGCGATATCCGCCACGGTGGTCGGCGCGCGGGCCAGCTGAAGGACGCTCATGTGCTCGGGGGCCAGCGAGCCGGGATCCGTGATCGCGGTCTGCGTCGCCTGGACGGTCGCCACTAGGTCGAACGATTCCCCGGTGTGCCTGGTCCGGCCCTGGGTCAGGGCGTAAGGCCGGACTACCGGCCCGGCCTCGGCGTCTAGCCACCGTTCATCGTTGGACGGCATGGCTTATTAGCCCCAGCCGCTCAGCGCGGACGCGCGCGTGTTGACCCGGATGTGCTCACCGGTCCTGCGGACGAGGATGGCCATCTCGTAGGCCACCAGGCCGAGGTCGGCGGCCTGCTCGGCGATGACGGCCAGGCAGGTACCGCTGCCCGCGGCCGAGGTCAGCAGGAATCCCGACTCCATCTCGATGATCGTCTGCCGGACCCCGCCGCCGTTGCCGAAGTGCCTCGCGGCCCCGCGGGCCAGCGACTGGAACCCAGCCGACAGCGCGGCCAGGTGCTCCGCGTCGTCGCGGCCCAGCGACTGCGACGCACCGAGCGCCATCCCGTCCTGGGACAGGATGACCGCCTTGGTCACGTGCCCGACCCGGCGCACGAGGTCGTCGAGCAGCCAGTCGAGCTGGCCGACGCCTCCGGCCGCGCCGGCGTCATGATCCATCGGAACCCCCACGTGCCTCCTCACTCGCGGATGAATTGCGGGCATCGCCGGGAGCCGTGCCCGGCCCGGCGCCGGCGGGTGAACCGGGGCCCGCGCCCGGCGACTCACCCGTAGCCTGCTCGGCTATCCGCTGTGACCGGCCCTC
>DAIOWL010000163.1:0-3930 GCA_036758545.1 Streptosporangiaceae bacterium
TGGCCAGGCAGCTGGTCCAGGGCCTGCCGCCGATCGGCAACCCGGCCGAACCCGGTCCGGCTGTGCCCGCCCACGCACAGCCGCAGCCCGGGCACCCCCAGCCCGCTCACCCCCAGCCTGCGCCGCGGGGCGCCCGCTCCGTCACCGGCCCGCAGCCACCCGCCACCGGCCCGCATCCAGGCTGGTCATCGGGCAGCCCGCAGCCCGCTGTGGCCCGTTACACCGGCCCGCAACCCGCCCACCCAGCCCTCGGACCAGCCGTTCCCGCCCCAGCCGCCCCCGGCCCGGCCGCGCCCGCCCCGGTGCCCGCCATGACGCTGCGCGGTCCGGCCCAACAAAGTCCGGCTCAGCAGAGTCCAGCCCAGCAGAGTCCAGCCCAGCTCAGTCCGGCCCAGCACAGTCCGGCGGACCTGGCCGCGGTCACCCTCTCGGCCCCCACCGTCTCCGACGACGCGCCGCGCACCACGTTCAGCCGGGTCCGCGGCCGGCCCGGCAGGCATCAGGCCGAGCCGGGGCAGGCCCCCAACGGCCAGCTTCCCGCCGACCAGACCCCCAGCAGCCCGGCCCGGCACCGCCAGGAATCCGGCGACCGCCACGGCTCGGTCTTCTCGCGGCCGCCGATGGCTCCGCTGTCCACCTCCGACGCCCAGGCCACCGCCGGCCCGGCCGAGCAGGAGGAGTCCTCGGAGGACGCTGGCTGGGGCACCACCCCCTGGGACCGGCCGGGACCGGCCGACTCCCTGGGCTCGCGCCGGTCGGGCGGGGGGTGACGCGCGATGGACCACGGACTCGTCAAGCGCCTGCGCGGCGACGTAGGCGACCGGCTGGCCGAGCAGCGGCGCCTGGACGCGGCGGCCGGGATGCCGCCGATGACCGGGGAAGACGAGCGCCAGTTCGCCCGGGCGCTCATCTCTCAGGTGCTGGAGGAGCACGCCAGGAGCGAGATCCTGGTCGGCCGGCCGCCGCTGAACGCGCAGGAAGAAGAGGACCTCGCCGAGGCGATCCACGCGGCGCTGTTCGGTGTGGGCAGGCTCCAGCCGCTGCTGGAAGACCAGAACATCGAGAACATCGACATCAACGGCTGCGACCGGGTCTTCGTCGGCTACGCCGACGGCAGCGAGGTCCTCGGCGAGCCGGTCGCGGAGAGCGACGAGGAGCTGACCGAGCTCATCCAGGTGCTGGCCGCCTATTCCGGCCTGTCCAGCCGCCCGTTCGACACCGCCAACCCGCAGCTGGACCTGCGCCTGCCGGACGGCTCCCGGCTGTCCGCGGTGATGGACGTGACGCTGCGGCCCGCCATCTCCATCCGGCGCGCCCGGATGGGCAAGGTCTTCCTGGCCGACCTGGTGGGCAACGGCACCATCAGCCCCGACGTGGGCACCTTCCTGGCCGCGGCGGTGGCGGCCCGCAAGAACATCATGATCGCCGGGGCCACCAACGCGGGGAAGACGACGCTGCTGCGGGCGCTGGCCAACCAGATCCCGGCCGAGGAACGGCTGATCACGGTGGAGCGCGCCCTCGAGCTCGGCCTGGACCACTTCCCCGAGCTGCACCCGAACGTGGTGGCGTTCGAGGAGCGGCTGCCGAACAGCGAGGGTCAGGGCGCGATCACCATGGCGGACCTGGTCCGCCGCAGCCTGCGGATGAACCCGAGCCGGGTCATCGTCGGCGAGGTCCTCGGCGACGAGATCGTCACCATGCTGAACGCGATGACCCAGGGCAACGACGGCTCGCTGTCCACCATCCACTCGAACTCGAGCCTCGAGGTGTTCAACCGGATCTCCACCTACGCCATCCAGTCGGCCGAACGACTGCCAGTAGACGCCACCCACATGCTGATCGCGGGCGCGATCGATTTCGTGGTGTTCCAGGAGAAGCGGAACGAGTACACCCAGGGCGGCCGGCTGCGCCGGTTCGTCAGCAGCGTCCGCGAGGTGACCGGCGTGGACGGCCGGGTCCTGTCCAGCGAGGTGTTCGCGCCGGGCCGGGACGGCCGGGCCGTGCCGCACGCGCCCGCCTCGTGCCTGGACGAGCTGGCCGCGTTCGGCTACGACCCGAGCAGGGGAGGCTGGCGGTGAGCTCATCGGCCCTCCCGCTGCTGGCCATAGGAGCCGGCGCCCTCGCCGGCGCGGGCCTGTTCGTGCTCATCGCGGCCATCCGCGGCCTGCCGCCCAAGGCCAAGAGCCAGGGACCCAGCGCGCTGGAACGCGCGATCAAGGACATGTTCAGCATCCGCGGCGCGATCGCGGTCATCGTCGGCATCCTGACGCTGCTGATCACCCGGTGGGTGGTGGCCGGGATCGGGATGGCGCTGCTCGCCTACAGCTGGCGCTCGCTGAGCGGCGCCGCCTCCGAGCGCAAGGCCATGGCCCGGCTGGAGGGCCTGGCCACCTGGACGGAGTCGCTGCGCGACACGATCGCCGGCGCGGTCGGGCTCGAGCAGGCCATCCCCGCCTCGACCCGGGTCGCCGACGCCTCGATCCGCGAGCCGCTGACCCGGCTGGTGGACCGGCTGCACACCCGGGTGCCGATGCACGTGGCGCTGCGCCGGTTCGCCGAAGACCTCGACGACGCGAGCGCGGACATGATCATCGCGGCACTGATCATCAACTCCCGGCTGCGCGGCCCGGGCCTGCGCGACCTGCTCGGCGCGCTCGCCGACTCGGTCCGCGAGGAACTCGACATGCGCCGCAAGATCAACTCCAGCCGCCGGTCCACCCGGCGCAGCGTGCAGATCGTCATCGCGGTCTCGGTCCTGATGGCGATCTTCCTGGCCGTGCTCGACCACCGCTTCCTGGAGCCCTACGACAGCGTCTTCGGGCAGCTCGTGCTGGCCGTCATCGTGGGGATCTACGCGCTCGGCATCATCTGGCTGCGCAAGCTGGCCCGGTTCGACATGCCGCAGCGGCTGCTCGGCACGGCGACCCCGGCGGGCCAGGCTCAGGCGCCAGCGGCCGAACCCGAGACCGTCGCCACCTGGCGGGCCGGAAATGGGCCCGGAAATGCGCACGGTGCGGCATGATCCAGGCTCTCATCGCGGGCTCCGTCACCGGCTTGGCCCTGTTCCTGCTGATCTTCGCGCTGATCCCGCGCCGGGTCGGGCTGGCCCGGCGGATCGCCGCGTTCGACGCGGGCCGCCCGTCCGCGCTCCGGCCGGCCTCCTACCCGGGCGACGGCAGGGAGAGCGCCTTCAGCAAGCGCCTGGGCGCCGCGCTCGCCAGATTCTGCGCCGAACAGGGCTGGGAATTCCGGTCCCTGCGCTCGAACCTCAACCTGGTCGGCAAGTCGTTCGAGAACTACCTCGCGACCAAGGTCCTGCTGGGGCTGTTCGGGCTAGTCTTCCCGCCCATCGTGCTGATCGGGATCGGCCTGGTGGGGGTGCACCTGTCGATCATCATCCCGGTCTGGGCAGGCCTGGTCTTCGCCGCGATCTTCTTCTTTATGCCGGACGTCGAGCTCAGGGGCGAGGTGGAGAAGCGGCAGCGGGACTTCAGGCACGCCATCGGCGCCTTCCTCGACCTGGTGGCGATGAACCTGTCCGGCGGCCGCGGCGTGCCCGAGGCGCTGATGGCCGCCAGCGAGATCGGCGACGGCTGGGCGTTCTGGCGGATCAGGGACGCCCTGGCCAACGCCAGGATCACCGGCCAGACGCCGTGGCAGGCGCTCGGCGTGCTGGGCGAGGAAGTCCAGGTGAACGAGCTGAAAGACCTCTCGGCCGCGCTCAGCCTGGTGGCCGAGGACGGGGCCAAGGTCAGGGAGTCGCTGACCGCGCGCGCGGTCAGCCTGCGCCGTCGTGAACTCGCCGACCTCGAGGGACAAGCGGGGGAGAAGTCGCAGTCGATGCTGCTGGCGCAGATGCTCCTGGCCGCGGCGTTCCTGGTCTTCCTGATGTATCCGGCTGTCCATCTCCTGCTGCAGGCATGACAAAGA
>DAIOWL010000163.1:4030-10438 GCA_036758545.1 Streptosporangiaceae bacterium
GGCGGGCGCGATCGCGGCGCGAGCGCGGTCGAGCTCGCCATCCTGGCCCCCGCCCTGATCTTCGCCAGCCTGCTCATCGTCCAGTTCGCCATCTGGTTCGACGCCAGGCACGCGGCACTGGCCGCCGCGCAGCAGGGCGACCTGGTCGCCCGCGAGGACGCGTCGGTCAACCCCGGCGGCTGGCAGAGCCTGGCCGAGAGCGCGGCCACCAGCTACTACCGCGGCCTGAACACCAGCCTGATCTCCGGGGTCACCGCGCAGGCCGCCCCCGCGCGCAACGGCATGGTCGCGGTCACGATCAGGGGCAAGCTGACCGGCATCTGGCCGCTGACCATCAGCGAGACCGTCACCGGCCCGATCGAGTGCTTCCGCACCCAGGCCAGCCAGGGGGTGGCCTGCGGATGACACCTCTGCGGCAGCGACTGAAACGGCTCACGGGCGATCGCGGCTCGATGGCGGTCGAGTTCGTGGTCGCGGCGCCCGCCCTGGTGCTGCTCCTGCTGCTGGTCGCCGCCGGCGGTCAGTGGCTGAACCTGGCCGGGAAGGTGGGCTCGGCCACCCGGGACGCGGTCCGGTCCGCGTCGCTGGCCCGCACCTTCGCCGACGCGCAGGACAACGCGCAGGCCGCGGCGCAGACCGACCTGGCCGGAGTGTGCAGCGGCGGCGACCAAGGTACCCCGGCCACGAGGGTCCATTTGTTCACGAATGGCGTCCGGGTCGGCGCGGGTGACTTTGCCGTTGCGCAGGACATCGAGGTCACCGTGACCTGCGTAGCCAACCTGGCGGCGTTCCACGTCATCGGCTTCCCGGTCAGCCAGACCTTCGGCGACACCGCGGCCGCGCCCCTCGACCCCTTCGTGGACAGGGGCTGACTGACCATGCGCAGACGCCTGCACGAGGCCCTCCAGAACACCGGCGACCGCGGCTCGGTGTCCCTCTGGGTGGTGATCTTCGCGTTCGTGACGCTGG
The DNA here is from genome assembly GCA_036758545.1 of Streptosporangiaceae bacterium. Lineage (GTDB taxonomy): Bacteria > Actinomycetota > Actinomycetes > Streptosporangiales > Streptosporangiaceae > Palsa-504. The sequence continues at coordinate 5,000 of DAIOWL010000163.1, forward strand.
CGCTGCTCATCCTGATCGTGGACGGCGGCCAGGTGATCGTGGCCAAGTCCCGGGCCGCCGACATCGCCCAGCAGGCCGCCCGCGCCGCCGCGGACGACATCAACCCGGCCGCGCTCAGGAACGGCGACGTGAGCATCGCCGCCGGCGCCTGCAGCACGCCGGGCCCGGCCAGCGATCTTATTGCTACCTACCAGAAGGGAGTCGGCGTGACGGCGAAGATGCTGAAGTGCCTGCCCGGCACTGGCCCCCAGGGCGCGCCGTCCGTGACCGTGCGGGTGCAGGTGTCGATGAAGCCGTTCATCCCGGTCAACATGTTCCGCACGATCAACGTGCAGGCGGCGGAAACGGCCTACCTGGCCTGCGGCACCGCTGACGCCAGGGTGGCCTGCTGATGGCGCCCCCGATTCCCGGCCTGCGCCCGCCGGTCCAGATCAGGCGCCGGACGCCGGGTGACGTGCTGGCCGGCGTCGGCGCCATCGTCCTGCTGGTCGCGCTGACCGTCGGGGTGCCGATCGCGCTGATCACCGTGGTGGGCCTGCCGCTGCCGCACACCGTGCCCAAGCTGTCCGCGCTGACCAGCCAGCTCGACGTCACGGCGATCCTGCGCATCCTGTCGGTGATCATCTGGCTGGCCTGGATCCAGCTGGTGTGGTGCGTGCTGGTGGAGATCAAGGCGGCCGCCAGCCATGCCGTGGCCAGTCCGAAGGTCCCGCTGGCCGGCGCGACCCAGTCGCTCGCGCACCGGCTAGTGACCGCGGCGCTGCTGCTGTTCACCGCGGCCGCCGCGCTCACCCCCGCGGTTATCAGCCACGGGCCGCCCCGGCCCGCGCACTCGGTCTCCGCCCAGGTGACGCCCGCTCAGCTAACGCCCGCTCAGGTGACGCCCGCCATCCCGGTCACCCCGGCCGGGCTCACCGCGGCTCAGGCGCCGCAGTCGCACCACCACGCGCCGAACTCGGACAAGATGTACACGGTCAACCCGCCGGTCGGCCGGTTCCACGAGTCGCTGTGGGAGATCGCGCACAACCACCTCGGCGACGGGCGCCGCTACCGGGAGATCTTCGAGCTGAACAAGGAACGGGTCCAGCCGGACGGCTCCAAGCTCACCATCGCCAGCCTGATCAGGCCGGGCTGGCAGCTGCTGATGCCCAAGGACGCGCACGGCCCGGGCATCGAGGCGGTCACGCCCAAGCTGGCCGGCGAGCTCGGTCTGGGCGGGCATCCCAGCCAGCGCGGCGTCGGCACCGAGGACCCCGAGCTACCCGTCGGGCAGGCCCCCGGCGGGTCCGTTCGGGACCATGGGATCTGGGCCTCGCCGGCGACGCCGGCCCAGCAGGCTCCGGGCTGGCCCTACGAGCTGTCCGCCGCGTCCCTGCTGGCCGCCGGCGTGCTGGCCGCGCTGGGCCGCAAGCGGCGGGAGCAGCTGTGGCGGCGGGCGTTCGGCCGCCGGATCGCCGGTCCCGACCCGGACGCGGCGCTGGCCGAGAAGGCCCTGCGGCTCGGCGCGGACGACCCCGCGGTGCGCATGCTGGACACCGGCCTGCGCTACCTGTGCCGGCAGCTCGGCGCGGCCGGCCGGACCCCGCCCACGGTGTTCGCGGCCCACCTGGGCCTCCAGAACCTGGACCTGTGGGTCGCCCCGCCCGACCCGAACCCGCCGCGCCCGTGGCAGGCGGCCGACGGCGGCCAGGTGTGGCGGCTGCCGTTCGCGGCCATGGCCGGCCTCGACGCCGCGGAGACAAGCGGGGAGCCCGGGGGACCGGCCACCACGGCCCCGTACCCCGGCCTGGTGTCGCTCGGCACCAACGACTCCGGCCGGGTCCTGGTCGACCTGGAGGTGGCCCACGGCCTGATCGCCGTGCGCGGCCCGCGCCAGGTGGTGCAGGCGGCGCTGTCCGCGCTGGCCGTCGAGCTGGTGACAAACCGGTGGTCCGACCACATGCGGGTCACGCTCATCGGCTTCGGCGACGGGCTGACGGAGATTTCTCCCGAACGGGTACAAGTAGCACGCACTCTGGATGAGATCCTGCCTGACCTGGAGAAACGCGCCGTCGAGGTGCGCGGAGCGATGGCGTCGGCTGGCATCGACTCGGTCCTGACCGGGCGGTCGCTCGGCCCGTTCCCGGCTACCGACGCCGCCATCTGGGCGCCGAACTACCTGATCATGGGCGTGCCGCCCACGCAGGCCCAGGCGGAGCGGCTGCTCGCGCTGGCCCGGAGCCGGTACCGGATGGGGTTCGGCTACGTGATCGCGGGCGACATCCGCGGCGCGACCTGGTCCTGGGACCTGTCCGACGAGGGGCGGCTGCGCGCCGACGCGCTGGGCTTCGACCTGGAGGCGCAGCTGCTGCCGCCGGAGCAGTACGCGGCGGTGGTCAAGCTGTTCCGCGGCGCCGCGGCCGGCGCCGACGTGCCGCTGACCGCGCTGTCGCAGGCCGGGGCCGCGCCCGCCGAGCACCTGGCCGCCGACGCGGTCCTGCCGGTGGAGATCGGGCTGCTCGGGCACCTCGAGGTGCAGGCGCCCGGCCCGCTGGAGCCGGACCGCCTCGCCCTGGCCACCGAGCTCGTCGTGTACCTGGCCGCGCACCCGGACGGCGTGCACACGAACGTGCTGACCGGCGCGGTCTGGCCGCGCGGGGTGTCCAACGAGGTGCGCGACGCGGCCCTGTCCCGGGTGCACGCCTGGCTGGGCACCGATGAGCGGGGCCAGCCCAACCTGGTCACCGACGAGTCCGGCCGGTTCCGCCTCGGGCCAGGCGCCCGGGTGGACTGGCAGGTCTTCCGCGCGCTGTTCGCGCGGGCCAGCCAGGCCGCCGCGGCGTCAGATCCGGCGGCCGAGGCCGGTTACCTGGAGCGGGCGCTGACCCTGGTCCGCGGCCAGTTCCTGGACGGGCGCGACCCGGCCAGGTACGCCTGGCTCGCCACCGACGAGATCGAGTACGAGGTCACCGCCGCGGTCGCCGACGTGGCGCACCGACTATCCGCGCTGCGGCTGGCCGCCGACGACCCGGACGGGGCCATGGAGGCGGCCCGGGCCGGCCTGCGGCTGGCCTTCAACGACGAGATCCTCTGGCGCGACCTGCTGACCGGCGCGCACGCGACCGGCCAGGAACACGTGCTGCGCGCGGTGGTCGGCGAGATCTCCGCCCGGATCGCACTGGATGAGGTGATGCCGAGGATGGCACCGGAAACCGAGGCGCTCATCGACGAGCTCCTCCCATCCTGGCGGACATCAGCCGCATGAACCGCCACCTGCTCCTCGCCGCCGCGGCCTGCGCCGCCGCGATCGGATTGGCCGCGTGCAGTTCCCCGGCGCCGCCCGCGTTCAACCCGGGCGGCCCGGCGTCGACCGCCCCGGCCACGCCGATGGCGACCTCGTCCGGGCCGGGTTCGGTGGTCATGCCGCCGTTCGGCAAGAACGCGCACGTCATCATGACCGACTGGATGCCGCAGGATGCCGGCATGGCCAAGGCCGTGCTCGCCGACAAGGACTACGAGCTGGCCTTCCTGTACGCCGAGTACACCGGCGGGAAGTCGCAGGACTGGACCGCCTACGTCAGCCGCACGATGGCTCTCCAGGTCAGGACCCTGCTCGCTAAGCCGGACGTGACCACGGAATCCTTCAAGGGCACGATCAGGATCTTCAAGATGCGGGTGATCCGCGATCCCGCCGTAGCGGGTGACCTGGACGTCTCGGCCTGCTTCGACAACGCGAAGGCCGTCAACACGAGCCTGAGCACGGGGGCGGTCCTGCCGGGCCAGTCGCCGTCGAACGACAACTACTACCGCTTCACCGACCAGCTGTCCCAGTCCCCGACCGGGCAGTGGCAGGTGATCTCGAACTATCCGATCGTCTACTACCCGCGGGCTAAGGAGTGCAAGCCGTGAGATCCCCCCTTTCCGCCCCGCGCCGCCGCTCGGCCCCGCGGTCCCGTTCCGCCAGGCGCAGAGCTGTTGTCGCCGGGCTAGCCGTCCTGCTGCCCGCGCTCGCGGCCGCCATCCCGGCCCTGCCGGCCGGCGCGGCCGACGGGAGCTCGTCGGTCAAGTGCTCGACCGGCAGCAGCTGCGAGATCATGCTCGAGCACATGATCCACTTTGGCGGGAGGAACTACTCGCCGGGTGCGGAGAACATGGTCGTCGACATCACCCCGCCGCCCTGCCTGTGGATTCCCCAGGGCAATGCGCACACAGGCAGCCAGGTCGTCATCGACTTCTACAACAACACCGACCCGGGCGCGAGCGCCCTGTTCGACGGGCAGCATGCCTTCCGCGAGGCCAAGCAGCTGGTCACCCAGAACCCGATGCCCGCCGGGACGTGGTACGAGCTGCCGATCAACCCGAACGACACCCAGGCCCAGATACAGGAGTGCCTGAGCGAGCCGCTGTTCTTCTGGGACGTGCCCGGCGCGCCGCTGCCCGGCATCGAGGTGCCGCCGCAGACGCTGGCCCAGCTCGCCCTGGCCAAGATGAACGTCCCCCAGGCAGGCACGATGAAGCTGAGCCCGAGCAGCGGGAACAGCTACTCCAACCTGCCCACCTTCTCCCGGGTGACGCTGAGCTTCCGGCCCGAGTTCGGCCCGGGCGGGCTGCCCTATGTGACGGACAACGCCCAGCTCGGCGGCCAGGGCGCCACCGTATGGGTGGAGGCAAGTCCGCTGCAGCTGTCCACCAGCGACAACGCGGCCCGGCTCGAAACGGCCGGCTGCGGTTACCTCGGCTCGACCGAGATGGTCCGCAACCCGGGGGCGGTCGCCCATACCGGCGCGAACGGCACCGCCGACTGCGGCGTCACCTTCCGCCAGCCCGGCCAGTGGAACATCACCGCCACGCTGACCTGGCGGGCCTGCTGGGCGGTTGGCGTCCAGGACGGGCCGCCGCCGGCCGGCTGCAACCCGGTCCCCGGCGCCGCCCTCGACCCGGTCAACTGGGCCCGCAACGTCAACATCCACGAGATCCAGGCCGCCAACGGCGGCGGCTGACCTCTGCCCGCTACTCCGCCCACCCGCCGGGCACCGCACTTGCCCCCCGGTCGGCCACCGCAAGGAGCATCATGCCGGAGATTCCCGCATCCCACCGTGACCTGCTCGACGGCGAGTTCGCCACCCTGGCCACGATCGGCCCGGACGGCCGTCCCCAGCTGTCGGAGGTCTGGTTCCTCGCCGAGGGCGACACCGTCGCCCTCTCGCTCAACACCACCCGGCAGAAAATCAAGAACCTGCGGGTGAACCCGGCCGCGAACGTCTTCCTCCTCGACCTGGCCGTGCCCTACCGCTACCTAGAGCTCCGCGGCGACGCCGAGATCACGCCGGACGACGACTACTCGTTCGCCGACCAGCTCGGCGCCAAGTACCAGGCCGACCTCCGCTCCCGTGACCACCCCGGCGAATCCCGGGTCAAGGTCACCATCCACCCCACCCGCATCAACGCCGTCGACATGCG
>DAIOWL010000164.1:0-6050 GCA_036758545.1 Streptosporangiaceae bacterium
GTGCTGCCCGAGCGTTCGCTCGGTGCTGGTCTGGTCTCCCGAGGCGGCGGGACGGCCGGTGGCCGCGACCGCGGCCAGCGTGCCGCCGAGCAGCGCGCCGATCGACACGGTGATGACCAGGACGAACCGCGTTCTGCGGGACAAGGGGGCACGGCTGGAGGTGGGGAGTCGCATCGTCTTCCTCAAGGATCGTGCGGGTGCGGTCGGGCCGAGATTCCCCCCGTAGCTGAGCGAACGTTCGCTCAGTTTCATTCTAAATTTGGTGATATCTGATGACAAGGGGGCATCGCGTATCCGGCCGCGACCGCAGGATCACCTGGCGCAGCGGAACCCGCCCGTTATCCGTTAGTTTTACTGGGTGAGTGGCTCGCGGACCACGTCGGCAGGGTGGCTGGCGCGGATGGGATTCGCGGATCCGGCGCGGGCCGAACGCCTGCTGCTCACCGACCTCGGCGTGAGGGCGGCCGAGCTGAGGACCGACCCGCTGGTCACCGCGATCGCCACCGCGGCCGATCCCGACCTGGCCGCGGCCGGCCTGGCCCGCCTGTTTGGTGCCGTCGGCCGGGACGCCCCGAGCGGGGATGGCCTGAGCCGGGACGCCCTGCGTGCCGCGCTCCGCGCCGAGGAGGACTTCCGCGACCGGCTCACCGCGGTGCTCGGCGTCAGCACGGGCCTGGCCGACCACCTGGCCAGGCACCCGGAGGACGCCGGGCTGCTGCGCGGCGCCATCACCCGCCCCGATGAGGCCGAACTGCGGACCGGCCTGCTGCGCGCCGTCGGAGCGAACCCCGGCGACCCCGGTCCCGGCGACCCTGGCCCCGGCGGCCTGGACGGGCCGGTCGCCGCCGGGCATGAGCCCACGGCGGCGCTGGCCGCGGCATACCGGCGCCGGCTGCTGCACCTGACCGCGCGGGACCTGACCAGCGCCGTAACCGTGGACGAAGTGGGCGAGGAACTGGCCGACATCGCGGCCGCGGTGCTCGAGGCGGCGCTCGCCGTGGCGCGGGCCGAACTCCCCTCCGGCGCCACCCCCGTCCGCCTGGCCGTCGTGGCCATGGGCAAGTGCGGGGGCCGTGAGCTCAACTACGCCAGCGACGTCGACGTGATCTTCGTGGCCGAACCGGTCAAGGACGAAGACGAGACCGCCGCGCTGACCACCGCCAGCCGCCTCGCTGCCGGGATGATCAGGGTGTGCGCGCGCTCCACCCCGGAGGGCAGCATCTTCCCGGTCGACCCGAACCTGCGGCCCGAAGGCCGGGCCGGGCCGCTGGTCCGCACGCTGGCCAGTCACCTGGCTTACTACGAACGCTGGGCCAAGACCTGGGAGTTCCAGGCGCTGCTCAAGGCCAGGCCGGTGGCCGGCGACATGACACTCGGCCAGGCCTACGCCGACACCCTCGGTCCGCTGGTCTGGCAGGCGGCACGCCGCGACCATTTCGTCGAGGACGTGCAGGCCATGCGGCGCCGGGTGGAGCAGTCGCTGCCGGCCAGGCAGGCCGGGCGCGAGCTCAAGCTGGGCCCGGGCGGGCTGCGCGACATCGAGTTCGCCGTCCAGCTGCTGCAGCTGGTGCACGGCCGCACCGACGAGGCGCTGCGCTCGCCCGCTACGCTGCCCGCGCTGGCCGCGCTGGCCGCGGGCGGCTACGTCGGCCGGGCCGACGCCGACGAGCTCGGCGCCGCCTACCGGTTCCTGCGCCGCACCGAGCACCTGCTCCAGCTCAGCCGGCTCAGCCGCACCCACACCCTGCCGGAGGATCCCGCCGTACTTCGCCGGCTGGGGCGGGCGATGCGATTCAACGACGGGCCTAACGAGCCGTGGTTCCCGCCCTCGGTAGCCGGTATCCGCTCCGACCCGGCGGCCGATTTCGACGAGGAGTGGCGCCGCCACGCCCGGCAGGTCAGGCGGCTGCACGAGAAGCTGTTCTACCGGCCGCTGCTCGACGCGGTGGCCAGGCTGCCGTCCGAGGCGGCCCGGCTGACGCCGGCCGAGGCCCGGGCCCGGCTCGAGGCCCTCGGCTACGTCGATCCGGCCGGGGCGCTTCGGCATATCGACGCGCTGACGTCCGGTGTGTCCCGCCGCGCGGCCATCCAGCGCACGCTGCTGCCGGTGCTGCTCGGCTGGTTCGCCGACGCCGCCGAACCCGACGCGGGCCTGCTGGCGTTCCGCCAGGTCAGTGAGGCACTCGGGTCCTCACCCTGGTACCTGCGGCTGCTCAGGGACGAGACCAAGGCGGCCGAGCGGATGGCCCACGTGCTGGCGTCCAGCCGGTATGCGACCGGCCTGCTGCTGCGCGCGCCCGAGGCGGTGGCGATCTTCGCCAACGATGCCGAGCTGAACCCGCGGAGCCTGACCGGGCTGCGCGCCGAGATGATGGCGGCCATCCAGCGGTACGACGACGACGCCGAGGCCGCGGTGACCGCGGTCCGTTCGGTGCGCCGCCGCGAGCTCCTCCGCACGTCATCCGCGGACGTGCTCGCCGTCACTGGTCCCGCCGGGACTGCGCTCGCCGCTACCGGCGAGGCGCTTACTGATATCACGCGGGCTTCGCTGCAGGCGGCGCTGGCGGTGGCGCTGCGCAAAGTCTCCGCCGAACTGCGCCACCCGCTGCCGACCACGTTCGCGGTGATCGCCATGGGCCGGTTCGGCGGGCACGAGTGCGGTTACGGCAGCGACGCCGACGTGCTGTTCGTGCACGACCCGCTGCCCGGCCGCCCCGAAAAGGAAGCCTCCGACGCCGCTCACGCGGTCGCGGCGGAGCTGAGGCGGCTGCTCATGCTGCCGGTGCCCGATCCGGCCCTGATCGTGGACGCCGACCTGCGGCCGGAGGGCCGCCAGGGACCGCTGGTCCGCACCCTGGCTTCGTACCGGGCCTACTACCGGCGCTGGTCCGCGCCGTGGGAGGCGCAGGCGCTGCTGCGCGCCGAGTTCGGCGCGGGCGACGAGGACCTCGGCGCCAGGTTCACCCGGATGATCGCCGAGTTCCGCTACCCGCTGGACGGGATCACCCCGGCGGGCGTGCGCGAGATCCGCCGCATCAAGGCACGGATGGAGGCCGAACGCATCCCGCGCGGTGCGGACCGCGCCCGGCACGTCAAGCTGGGCCCGGGCGGCCTGTCCGACGTGGAGTGGACCGTGCAGCTGCTCCAGCTGCAGCACGCCCACGCGGTGCCCGCGCTGCGCACCACCCGCACCGGCTCGGCCATGGCCGCGGCGGTAGAGGCCGGCCTGCTGGCCGCCGAGGATGCCGCCCAGCTGACCGCGGCATGGGAGCTGGCCGCCCGGATCAGGAACGCGATTGTCCTGGTCGGCGGGCGCCCGGGCGACACCCTGCCGGCCAAGCACAGCGAGCTGACCGCGGTGGCCCGCCTGCTCGGCTACCCGCCTGGCGACGCCGCCCAGGCCCTCGAGCAGGACTACCGCCGCGCCGCCCGGCACGCCCGCGCCGTCATGGAACGCCTCTTCTACGACTGACGCCGGCCGTCAGGGCAGGCCCTGGATCATCTGGATGACTTCGTCGCGGCCCAGGCCGTGCCGCCGGGCGAACTCGACAAGCTCTCGAGCCCGGGCGGGCACCGCGCCACGTTGCGGCGTACCGACCACCGTGATACCGCGGCCGCGCCTGAACTCGAGCAGGCCCTCCTCCCGGAGCAGGTGCAGGGCTCGCAGCACGGTGTTCTTGTTCACCCCGAGCACCGCCGCGAGGTCCTTGGCCAGCGGAAGGCGCTCGCCGGGACCGGCCTCACCGTCCGCGATGGCCCGCCTGATCTGCGCCGCGACCTGGTCGTGGAGGGGGAGGGGGTCGGAGCGATTGACGTTGACATCAAGCATACCGACACCGCGACGATGGCGGTCAGGTCGGTACGCTCCCCGCTGAGCCACGGCTATGCCCTGGGTGGCGCCTTCTCGCCCGACGGCTCCCGGCTGGCACTCTTCGCCCGGGAGAACTACAGCGATGCGGTCCGGCTGGCGCTGGTCAACCTGGTCACGGGAACGGTCAGGATGGCCCGGGAACCACACTTTGCCCTCGACACGGACATCGGCTGGGCGCGCTGGCTGCCTGATGGCCGGCGTCTCCTCATAGGTCCGGCGACCATGGGCGGCTATCTGGTCGACACCGTGACGCTGTCCGCCGAACCGCTCATCGTGGCCCGCGGTCACGGCAGCCAGGACCCGAACTTCACCATCGTGCTGGCCCCGCCGTCGCCGTAGCCCTCACCCCGCCGCTCTGCGAGATCACGTCCTGAGATGCTGTCCTCATGAGCCAGGGACGGCACCGGGTGGTCATCGTCGGCGGCGGGTTCGGCGGGATCAGGGCTACGCGTGCCCTGGCCGGAACCGAGGTCGACATCACGATCGTGGACCGGACCAACCACCATCTGTTCCAGCCGCTGTTGTATCAGGTCGCCACCGGGATCCTGCCCGATGGCCTCATCGCCCCGGCGCTGCGCAGCGTGGTCTCGAAGCAGGCCAACGCGCGCGTGGTGCTGGCCGACGTGCAGCACCTGGACCTAGACGGACGCGTCGTGCATGCCCTGGCCCCGGACGGCCAGAAGCTGATGCTGAGCTACGACAGCCTGGTGGTCGCGGCCGGGTGCACGGACGCCTACTTCGGTCATGACGAATGGGCGGTCTTCGCGCCCGGCCTGAAGACGCTAGAGGACGCTGGTCATCTCCGCAGCCACATCCTCGGCGCCTTCGAGATGGCCGAGCTGGCCACCGACCCGGCCGAGCGAGCGGCGTACCTGACCTTCGCGGTGATCGGAGCCGGCCCCACCGGAGTCGAGGTGGTGGGGCAGATCGCCGAACTCGCACACGAGACGCTGCCGCGGGAGTACAGATCCGTGGCGACGACAGAGGCGAAGATCCTGCTGATCGAGGCGGGCCCGCAGGTGCTCGCCACGTTCGCCCCCAGGCTGCAGCGCTACACGCAGCGGCGGCTGCAGAAGATGGGCGTCGAGGTATGGCTGAACACCATGGCGCGAGCCATGGACTCCGGCAGCGTCACAGTCACGGGCCCAGACGGGGATAGGCGCGTTCCGGCCCGGACACGAATCTGGGCGGCCGGGGTACAGGCTTCACCGCTGGCGGCCATCCTGGCCGCGGCGACCGGTGCCGACACGGACCGGGCGGGCCGGGTCGCGGTGCTGCCGGACTGCAGCCTGCCCGGTCACCCAGAGGTCTTCGCGATCGGGGACATGGTCCGGCTGAACGACTTGCCGGGGGTGGCCCAGCCCGCGATCCAGGAGGGCACCTACGTGGGAAAGCTGATTCGCGCCCGGCTGGCAGGCACGACCGAAACGGCGCCGTTTGCGTACCGGGACAAGGGCAGCATGGCCACTATCGGCCACATGTCCGCCGTCACCGACGCGTTCGGGATGAAGTTCACCGGCGTGATCGGCTACACGATGTGGGGATTCGTTCATGTGCTCTATCTGATCGGCTGGGGCAACCGGGTAGCCGCCATTTTCAACTGGGCACGGGCGCTGACCTTCAGCAAGAACCGTCCTCATCGGACCATCACCTACGAACACGCGCAGAACGAGCTGGCCGAGCACCACTATCAGCGTGAATAGATGGGTTCGATCGCGGGGCTGCCCGGGAAGACCTGATCGTGCCGGGTGCCTGTCCGGGGAATCGAGGAAGACAGATGAATGCGTCCCTTCTTGCGGTCCTCAATGACGCCGAGCGGTTGCTGGTGGCCGAGACCGAGCGGGCTGGACTGGCCGCGCTCGACGAGGACGCGGCGATCGACCTGGAAGCCAGGATCAGGCGCGCACGTAATAAGTACGTCGGCCAGTACCGTCGGGCGGCCAGCGCCCGGGTCGCCGAACACGCCGGGCGGGGCACGGCACGTGCGGAGAACAAGCGGGCCGCCATGAAAGCCGAGGCGTTCGAAGAGGCCCTGGCCCGGGTGAGCCGCCGGGTCGCGACCCTGGCCCGGCAGGCAGCGGCCGCCCTGCGCGCCGAGCGGCTCGCGGCCGCCAGGGCCGCCAGGCAGGGTCATTCCCCCGGCACGCGGTCGGCGGAGCCTGCCGTCGGCCGGAAAGGC
>DAIOWL010000164.1:6060-7404 GCA_036758545.1 Streptosporangiaceae bacterium
CCAAACGGAAAGTATGACATCCCCGCCAGGTGGGGCGCTCGCCCGAGAAGGACCCGCACTTCCGGGGCGCGGCGCACCCGCATGGTGTGATCCGCCCCCGGCCCGCACCGCACCGGTGCACCCGGCGCCGGTCCGGCCCCCGGCACCCTGTCGGCAGAGCCTGCCGTCGGCCGGAAGGGCCCCTCGGTCACCGGAGAGCCCACGGGTGACCGTGCCCTGCGCTCGCCCAGGACCGAGAAGCAGCGGGCCGGTACCCTCGCCTCGGGCGCGCGCCGGCAGGCGAAGCGAGACAGCCGGTGAGAACCTAGCGGTCTACGACACCATTACAGGCGGCCGTTGGCGCGCAGGGCGCGGAGGGCGTCGACGGTGAGGAAGCCGCGCCAGTCCAGTTCGGCCGCCGGCGACCAGGCCGGCCAGTTGAACGTCCAGCCGCCGTCGTCCTTCTGGCCCTGGGCCAGGTGGTCCAGGTGTGCCTGGACCGTCGCGTCGTCGAACAGGACACGAGCCAGCGAATCGGGCTCGGGCGCGAACGAGAGCACGCCGTGCACCTCGCCGGGCGCCTCGGGGTCCAGCGCCACCAGGTTCCGCTCCAGGATCAGCGGCCCGACCCGGCCGAACACCTCGCGGGCCCGGTCCCGGTCCGGCACGTGCTGGAGGAACCCCAGGACGCCGAACATCTCGTAGCTGCCCGGCTCGGTCAGCTTGCCGATCCTGTTCCACATGACCTCGGTGGCGCCGTCGAGCCAGGGGTGGCTGACGCCGCGGGAGTGCAGCGTGCCCGCGATCATGCCGGTGGCGACGAGCGAGGCGGGATGCCCCTCCTCGGGCACCCACCAGGGCGCGTGGGCCCAGCCCGCCAGCGCCGCTTCGACGAAGGCCGCGCCGCCCTCGGCGGGGGCCACCGCCGCGAGCCAGTCGCAGGCGCCCCGGACCAGCTCCTCGTCCCACGCGCCGGTCTCGTCCATGATGCTCAGCGCCATCGCCACGGCGGCCGGCTGGCTGCCCGGCGCGCGGCAGTCCGGTTCGAGCGCGTGACCGAAGCCGCCGTCGTCATTGCGGTAGGCGGCCACCGCGTCGCGGACCGGCGCGGCGGGGCCGTCCTCGAACAGCCGCTGGAAGCGGCGCCGGTCGAGCACCCTAGCGTTAGCGGCGACGAAGGCAGCGGCCGCGTTGAAGTCTGGAGAGTTCATCGACCCATGACATCACGGGCCCGCCGGACCCGTATTGAACGAAACGGCCGTCCGCATGACATCCTGGTGAGGTGGATGTCCGAGCCCTGCCGCCCGGCTATACCGAATGGCCGGCGCCGCCCGTGTTGCGGGACGCCGTCGCGTGCCTGTGGGC
>DAIOWL010000164.1:7414-10397 GCA_036758545.1 Streptosporangiaceae bacterium
CACCCTGGCGTTGGCGGCGACGAACGCGGCCGCCGCGCTGAAGTCTGGAGTGTTCATCGGCCCATGACATCACGCGCCGCCGCGCCCGTATTGAACGAAACGGCCATCGCCATGACATCCTGGTTAGGTGGATGTCCGAGCCCTGCCGCCCGGCTACACCGAATGGCCGGCGCCCGCCGCGCTGCGGGACGCCGTCGCCTGCCTGTGGGCGCAGGTCACCGATTCCAGTGCCGAACGGTCTGGGCTCGTGCTGCCCGACGGGTGCACCGACCTGGTCTGGGAGCAAGGCCGGGGCGCTTTCGTGGCCGGCCCGGACACCGGTCCGGTGACGACCACGATGGCGGCGGGCACGGTGGTCCTTGGCGTCCGCTTCCGGCCCTCGGCCGGCGGTCCCGCGCTGGGGATCCCGCTCAGCGAGCTCCGTGACCAGCGGGCCGACCTCGCCGACCTGCGGCCAGCACAGGCGAGGCAGCTGACCCCCGCGCTCGACCCGGAGGCCGCCGCGGCGCAGATGCTGGACGTGACCGCGGCCCTGCTCGCCGACGGCGCGCCTGACCCAGCCGTGACCCGCGCGGCCCGCCTGCTGCGCGACCCGGCCGCGCGGGCCGAGGACGTCGCGGACGAGGTCGGGCTCAGCCTGCGCCAGCTGCGCCGCCGCTGCCAGGCCGTGGTCGGCTACGGGCCGAAGACGCTGCAGCGGGTGCTGCGCTTCCGCGGGTTCGTCTCGCGCGTCGACGCTCGCCCGGAGGTTCTTGACCTAGCCGCCATCGCGGCCGAGGCGGGTTACGCCGACCAGGCCCACCTGACCAGGGAATGTGGTCGGCTCTCCGGCCTGACGCCGGCCGAGCTGGCCCGCCACCGGGCGGCGTAAACGGCGCAGGTCAGCGTCGGCCCGGCCAGGAGCGCAGGAAACGGCAGGAACAGCGAGAGCAGGACGACCAGGCTGGCGCCGCCCACAGCCTGATCCGCCCGGCTGAGCCGCCGCAGGTCGAGGCGGAACACGCGGGGCGGGGCCGATGGCGGCGGGCCGTGCTGCCCGGGCCCGGCGCACGCGACGTACTGGTCACCGGGCGTGCGGGGGAACTGGCTGACCGACGCGCCTTGCGGTGTCCCGCAGTAACCGCAGAAGGCCGCGCCCGGTATGGTCTCGGACCGGCACTCGGGGCAGGTCACCGGGCCCACCCCCGGACGACTGCCGCCCGCCGCCCGGACATGAACGTCACGGCTAATAGCTAGAATGCGGTATTGCTGTCGATTCTGGACAATTTTGTCCATTCCCTTAGTGGTGAACTATAGCTCCGATGCCGAGGTTTAATCTACGCAGCCGCCCGCCGCCGGACAAGCGGTTCAGGCTGCATTAACCGCTGCTCCCGGTCGTTTCTAGCAGTCGTAACAGCGAATTAAGCCAGTTAGTTAAACAGCATGATGAAATGCCATTAATTTCGTGCATGCCCAATTTGCCAGGCCCGCCCGGGCCCGGGCCCGGGCGCGGGCGGTTAGCTCATGCGGTGCCATACCGTGGCGGCTAGCGCGTCGATCGTGTCGATGCCGTACTGCTCGCTGGGATTCCCGGTGCTGAGTACGGCCATCAGGTAGTTCCGGCCGCCGCCTGAGATCCATCCGACACTGTTGATCTGCCAGTCGCTGCCGGTCCCGTGCAGGGGCAGCCAGCCGTTCTTCAGCGCCACCGTGACCTGCGCCGGGACGCCGCCGGATACGCCCCACCGCTGGGATGGCGTGACGTCCTCCATCAGCGACAAGGCGTACTCACGGGCGGCCCGCGGCAGCACCGAAGTCGGCGTGACCAACTGCCTGAGCAGGGCAATCTGATCGTCCGGGGTGGTCGTGGTCAGCCCCCAGCCCGGCCAGGCGAACCCGGGACAGACCACGCACGACGACGGCGCGGTGTGGGTCAGGCCGGCCCTGGCGTTGAACGAGCGGATGCTGGCGGCCCCGCCGACCGCGTACCACAGGCTGGTCGCGGCGTCGTTGTCGCTGTCCTCGATCATCTGCCCGGCCAGCGTCCGGTCGCTGGCCGACAGGCCGGTGCCGTCACCGTGGGCACGTTCGGCCAGCAGGGTCTCGAGCACGTCGAGTTTGACGATGCTCGCCTCGGCCTGCGGCGGGCCCTGGCCCAGATGCCAGGAGCGGCCGGTGCGCAGATCGTAGACGGCGGCCAGCACGGTGCCGGCCCGGCCCGACAGGTACGACGCCGCGGCCGCCCCGAACGGATTCCGGTGGCCGGCCGCCTGTGTCGCCCGCGGGGACACCGGCGAGGACTGAGCCCGCGCGGACCGCGGCCGCTGGGACGGCACTGACGCCGGGGACGTCGCGTTCAGCCGCGCGGCGGCGGACGGATCGCTGGTCCCGCTGATCGCGCCGGCCGAGGTGCCGCTCGTACCGGCCCGGCCCCCGGAACCCGCCACGGCCAGGCCCGCGACGGTGCCCCCGGCGATGACGGCGCAGGCGCCCAGCACCACGAGCACGACCCGGATGGGCGCTCGAGGCGGCCTGGAACCGGAGCGGCCCGAGCGCCCGGAGCGCCCGGAGCCCGCGTGCCTGCCTCTCGCCCCGGAGACCGACGTCCTGACCACCCTCCCGATCGTGATGAGCCGTGCCGCGTCCGGCCCGGCAGGGCCCGGGCGAGGCGCTAGCTCGCCGGGCAGACCCGCTGGAACGGCTGGGCTCCAGCGTAGCCAGCCCACTGCTGGCGGGTGAGCGATTGGTCCGCTATGGCACAGGCGCCGGCGAGCAGCCCGGCCGGGAAGGCCACGTCCCAGGACCGCGCGGTGCCGTCGCCGCCGACGGTGGCCAGCGTGCGGCCGTCCGGGCTGAAGGCGACCGCGTAGAGCGGGTCCGGGCCGGCCGTCATCGGCGCGCCGATCTCCTGCTCGGTAGCCACGTCCCACAGCCGGGCCGTGCCGTCGCCGCCCGCGGTGGCCAGCGTGCGGCCGTCCGGGCTGAAGGCGACCGCGTAGAGCGG
>DAIOWL010000165.1:0-2647 GCA_036758545.1 Streptosporangiaceae bacterium
TGGTGGTCACGGCCCGGCTGGCGCGCGACCTGATGCGGCTGTGGCTGCTCATGCACCGCCGCTACCCGCCGTACAGCAAGTGGCTGGGCAGCGCCTTCGCCCAGGCCCCCGGCGGCGCCGGCCTGGGCCGTCACCTGACCGCGGCGCTGGCGGCGGACGGCTGGGGCCGGCCGGCACCGCGGATCAGGTCATCGACAGCACGCCGGCCCTCGGCGATCTTCGTTACGCCAGGGCCGTTACCTCGGTATCTGGTATCTGATCGAGATATGTCGGTCCTGGGGGTCGGTGATACGCAGACCTAATGTTGGGGTATCAAGCGGTTAGCGGGGCGAAAATCCATACCCCGGAATGCGTGCGGAGGTCATTGATGCGTCGCCTGTGGATGTCTTTGCTGCTCGTGCCGGTCATGGTCGCGGCCGTGGCCTCGGCGGCCTGGGCCTCACCCGCGACATTGGCGGCCCGGTCGGCGCCCGCGGCTCGCACCGCTCCGGCCGCTCCGGCCGCTGCCGCCCAAGCGCTGCAGCCCGGCATGAAAAGCTCCGCGGTCAAGGCACTGCAGCGGCGGCTGGCCGCGCTGAAGTACTACCCGGGCTCGGTCGACGGCAGGTTCGGCACCAACACGCTCGAGGCCGTGTGGGCGTTCTACGAGGCGCAGGGGATGACGCCGCACAGCTACGTGAGCAAGGCGATGAAGAAGAGGCTGGCCCACCCGCGGGCGCCGAAGGTGCTGGTCAAGCACGGCGCCGCCAACCGGATCGAGGTCAGCCTGTCCCGTGAGATCCTCGTCCTGTACCGCAACAACAAGATCCAGCTGATCAGCCACGTGTCGAGCGGCGGGCACTACTACTACTGCTCCCCCGGTGGCGGCTGCGGGTACGCGGTCACCCCGACCGGTAACTTCCGCACGGTCGTGTTCATGCGCGGCTGGGTGCACGTGCCGCTGGGCGAGATGTTCAACCCGGTGTTCTTCATCGGCACCGCGTTCGCGATCCACGGCGACACCGACGTGCCGCTGGCCCCGGTCTCGCACGGCTGCGTGCGGATCCCGATGGACATCGCGAACTTCTTCCACAAGCTGGTCAAGGTCCCGGGCGAGCGGGTCTACATCCGCTAGCGGGGCCAGGCGACAACGGCGAGGACCGCGCCGGCGATCATGAACGGGCCGAACGGGATGGGCTGTTTCCTATCCGCGCGCCGGCTCACCAGAAGCGCCCCGGCGAACACCCCGCCGAGCAGGAAGCCCGCGAAGCCGCCCGCGAGCAGCAGGCGCCAGCCGAACCAGGCCAGCAGCGTGCCCAGGCTCGCGGCCAGCTTGACGTCGCCCAGGCTCATCCCGGACGGGCTGATGACCATCAGCAGCAGGTAGAAGCCGGCCAGCGCGAGCCCGCCCAGCAGAGCGCGGACCAGCGCGGACCAGAGGCCGCCGGCCGCGGCGGCAGCGAGCAGGAGCACAGCCGTGCCCGCGTAGGCGGCCCCGGTGAGCGGGTCGGGCAGCCGCTGGACGGCGAGGTCGGTGCAGGCCAGCGGGACGGCGCAGGCCACCAGCCAGCAGGCCGCGGCCAGGACCAGTGCGGGATGCACGCGGGCCGCGAGGCCGCCGAGCAGGACCGCGGTGACGGCGCCGGCGGCCAGCGCGGGCGGGCGGGGCGAGACGTCAAGCCGGGTGATGACCGCGCGCTGCGGCCAGCCGGCCAGCAGGCCGGCCGCGGCCAGGGACGCGATCAGCGCCGGGTTCACCCGGCTGGTTCCGGCTGCTCGGCGGCGTGGACCAGGGCCAGCGAGCGGGACAGCTCAATGCAGCCGGCGGCTATCGCGAGGACCGCGACGATCTCGACGGCGAGCAGCCAGCCGCCGGTCTGCACGTTCTCGCCGAACACCGTGACCCCGTAGCAGGCGCTGATCAGCGCGTCGCCCAGGGTGAGCGGCGGCTGGACGGCGATCAGCGAGCCAGCCTGCAGCGCGTTCTGCAGCATGAACAGCGCGCCGACGCCGGCGATCGCGGTCCCGTACAGCTCCCAGGTGCTGAAGAACGCGGCGACGCCCTGGTCCAGCGCGGCCACCGCGCTCTTCAGCAGCGTCGCGGTCAGCGCGTACCCGCAGGCGGCGGACAGCCCCCACAGCGCGGCGCGGGCGTTGCCGCGAGCCCGGAGGCCCGCCCCGATCACCACCACCTGGAAGGCGCCGGTGGCGATCAGGACCAGCACCCAGACCTGAATGCTGGCGCGTGTCCCGCCGCCGGACGGCGCGGCGGCCGCCAGCCCGAGGCCGAGGGACACCGTGACCAGGGCGACAGCGATCCAGGTCGTCCGCGGCAGCTTGCGCCGGGCCAGCCTGCTCGCCACCAGCAGGGTGAACGGCAGCTCGATGATGAAGATGGGCTGCACCAGGGCGACCGGCCCGGTGGCCAGCGCGACGGCCTGGCACACCGAGGCCAGCACGACCATGCCGATGCCGGCCAGCCACACCTTGTGCTTGAACAGGTAGGTGAACAGGGACAGGTGCAGGGTCTTGGCGGCAGGGGCGGTCGAGGCAGCCATCCGCTGCAGGACCGACGCCAAGCCGTTGAACAGCGCCGTAAGCAGCGCGAACAAAACCGACACCACCGCGGCATCTTAGCAGCGTGGCTGGCTGACGTAGCTGCCGCGCT
>DAIOWL010000165.1:2747-5474 GCA_036758545.1 Streptosporangiaceae bacterium
CACCGGCCCGCAGCGCCTCGATCTCCGCGTCGGTGAGCCCGGCGTCCCGCCCGAGCAACTCGTGCGACTCGCGCTCGTACGCGCTGTCCCAGGCCTGCGCCACCACCAGGATCGCCATCTCCCTGACCCGGGGGGCCAGCTCGGTGCGGAACCTGATCGCAGTGCCGAGTTCTTGCAGCGCGTGCCCGACGGACGGGGCGTAGAGCATCGCGTTGAACGGGCCGGCCAGGCCGCCGGCGCCGCTGGCAAGGAGGACCGCGCGCGGCCCCTGGCCGCGCGGGCCGCCCAGGATCTCCCGGTACAAGACCACCTGATCCGAGGTCATCTCGTCCGAGGAAAGAACGGGTAGGCGCATAGGAAGTATCTGCCCACCGTAGCCGGGGCATGCACCCCGGCCTCGTTCGGATTAAAAGATCTTCTTCGTTACGTCCGGGCCTGGCTACGGCGGGCGACCGTGTCGACGGTGACCGCGGCGAGCAGGACGATCGCGGTCCAGATGGCCTGCGGAGCGGCGCCGAGTCCGAGCAGCTGCAGGCCGTTGTAGATGACCGCGACGATGAGCCCGCCGAGGACGGCGCCGAGCATCTTGCCCCGGCCGCCGAACAGGCTGACCCCGCCGATGACCGCGGCGGCCACGGCGTACAGCACGTTCTGCCCGCCGGCGACGTTGCTGGAGACCGAGCCGAGCTCGGAAGCGAAGATGATGCCCATGATGCCCGCGGTCAGGCCGGTCAGCACGAACGCGAGGACCCGGATCCGGCTCAGGTTGATGCCGGCTCGCCGGGCCGCCTCGGCGTTGCCGCCGATCGCGTACATGTACCGGCCGAACCGGGTCCGGCCGAGCAGGAAGCTCCAGGCTACGACCACCACCAGGATCAGGAGCACCACCCACGGCACGCCGCGCACCACCACCAGGCCGGCGCCGCGGTTGGTGTTGCCGACCAGGACGACGACCACGCCGGCGACGGCCATCGCGGCCACCTTGAGCCAGGTCACGCTGGGCGGCGGCGCGGCCAGGCCGCCCGCGCGGCGACGGCTGTCCCGGGTAATCAGCAGCGCACCGCCCAGCACCACGGCGGCCGCCATCACGATCCAGCCGGCCAGCGGGCTCATGGCGCCGCCCTCGATGTCGATCAGGACGTTGTTGTACAACCGGATGGTCCCGCCGGATCCAGGCGCGGCCATGTTGATAACTTCCAGCAGGATGCCGAGACCGGCCAGCTGGCCGGCCAGCGTGACCACGAAGGAGGGCAGCCGGAGCCAGGTGATGAGAAAGCCCTGGACGAGGCCGTAAAACGCCGGGAAGGCCAGGCCGGCCAGCACCGCCAGCGGCCACGGGGCCGGGTTCGGCGGAACCAGCAGCCAGGCTGTGAACACCGCGCCGATAGCCGAGGAATAGCCGATCGACAGGTCGATCTCGCCGAGCAGCAGCACGAACACTTCGGCCATGCCCAACATGACGATCCAGGCCGCCTGCTCGATCAGGTTGACCAGGTTGCCGGCGGACAGGAACAGCGAGCTGCGGGCCTGGAAGTAGATGACGATGGCAACCAGGCCGAGGATGACGGGCAGGGCGCCGCTGTCGCCGCTGCGGACCCGGGTCCACCAGATCTTGGCGTACTCACCGAAGGAGTCGGCGATGACCTCGGGAGCGGCGGTGGCCGCGGCCTGCGCCGCGACCTCATCGGAGGCCTCGGGCGGCGGCTGGACGTCAGTGCTCACTGAAGCTCCCTGGTGGCTGCGCGGAGGGCGGCCCGGCGGGCGGCCCGGCCGGGGCGGCGGCGAGGCGCCGGGAGGTGCCCGTGGTCATCAGGTCGACGATCGACTGGTTGTCGTACTGGCCCAGCGGCCCGACCGAGACCATCTGGCCCAGGCGGAGCACCGCCACCCGGTCGGCCACGGACTGGACGTCGTTCAGGTTGTGCGAAATGACGATGACCGCGATCCCCTGATCCCTGAGCCGGCGGATGAGATCGAGCACGACCCGGGTCTGGGTGACGCCCAGGGCGGCGGTGGGCTCGTCCAGGATAACCAGCCTGGCCTGGCGCAGCACGGCCCGGGCCACCGCCACGGCCTGGCGCTGGCCGCCGGACAGCGACCCGACCGGCTGCCGGACCGAGCGGACCGTCACCACGGACAGGTCGGCCAGCGTGCGCTTGGCCTCCTTCTCCATCCTGGTCTCGTCCAGGACCCAGTGCCGGACCGGCTCCCGGCCCAGGAACATGTTCTGCACGATGTCCAGATTGTCGGCCAGCGCCAGGTCCTGGTAGACGGTGGCGATGCCGAGATCGGCAGCGTCCTTCGGGGAGTGCAGCCGGACCGGCTTGCCTTCCCACAAGATCTCGCCATGGTCCTGCGTCCAGATGCCGGCGATCGTCTTGATCAGCGTGCTCTTGCCCGCCCCGTTGTCGCCGACCAGGGCCGTCACCTGGCCGACCGGGACGTCCAGGTTGATGTCGGTGAGGGCGCGCACCGGGCCGAAGTTCTTGCCCACGCCGACCAGGCGGAGCAGCGGCTCGTCGCCGTTGGCGGCCACGGGGGCGGGAGCCCGGGCGAAGGCGGTCTCGGCCTGGGCGGCGGCTGTCTCCGCTTCGTCGGCGGCGGCTTCGGCCTGGGCCGCGGCCACCTCGGCCTGGACGGCGGCGGTTTCGGCCGGATCCCCCGGGGCCCTCGGACCGGGCTGGCCTGGGTCAGGAGCCGGCGCCCGGCCCGCGGTGGCGGGCCGGG